>NZ_JBFAIU010000243.1:0-11650 GCF_040654855.1 Asanoa sp. NPDC050611 | reverse complement strand
CAGCACGGCGAGCCTTGACGCGCCGCGGTCCACAACACCTATGTGGTCGACGCCGTCCGCGAGATCGCGGACGCGCGCGGCGCCTCGATGGCCGCCGTCGCGCTGGCCTGGCTGGCCGACGCGCCCGCGGTCACCTCGGTGATCCTCGGCGCCCGGACGATCGAACAGCTCGACGACAACCTGACCGCCGGCGACCTGGTGCTCGACGCCGCGGAGCGGGACCGCCTCGACAAGGCCAGCGCGCCCCGCGTCGCGGACTACCCGTACGGCCAGGCCGGCGTCGACCAGCGCGGCCGCCGCCTGCCGTAGTCAGCAGGTCGAATGCGGGCCGGCGGCGGGTAGTCCTGCGGAGGCAGCAGGCCGCACGCGGTCGAGCTCGGCTCGGCCGCGAGATAGCGAAACGGTCCTAGCCCGGGAGTGACACCCCTGCGTTTCGGGCCACCCGGAAGCCCACGTCGTCGACCTGGAACGTCGGGTGGCTGCGCCGCCGGACCGAGGCGCGGCAGCTCCACTGCTCGTCGAACCAGCCGCCGCCGCGCAGGACCCGGTAGGTGCCGTAGACCTCCGCGTCGTAGACGTCCCAGCACCAGTCCCACACATTGCCGAGCATGTCGTGCAGGCCCCAGTCGTTCGGCCGCCGCCGGCCGACCTCGTGGATCCGCTCGCCGGAGTTGCCGCGGTACCAGGCGATCTCGTCGAGCGGGCCGTAGCGCGGGCCGGTCGTGCCGGCGCGGCACGCGTACTCCCACTCGGCCTCGGTCGGCAGCCGGTAGCCGTCCGCGGACCGGTCCCACGAAACCTGCTCGCCGTCGACCGCGTAGGCCGGCCGCAACCCTTCGGCGGCCGACCGGGCGTTGCAGTAGCGGACCGCGTCGAACCACGACACGCTCTCCACCGGCAGCCGGTCACCGACCGCCGCGCTCGGCCGCGAGCCCAGGACATCGGCGTACGACGCCTGCGTCACCGGAACCGCGGCCAGCTGGAAGGCGTCGACGTCGACCGACCACGAGCGCCGCGTGCGCCGGTCCGCCAGCGTCACCCGTCCCGCCGGCAGCGGCATCATCACGTGGCTTCGACGATCGCGCCGTAGCTGGTCGCCACGAGGGCCGCCTGGGCCAGGTCGATCCGCGCGCCGGTGAGGTCCAACTCGGTGAAGTCGATGTTGCTCAGGTCCGCGCCGCGCAGGTCGGCGCCCTTCAGCAGCGCGGCGCGCAGGCGGGCGCCGGCCAGGTCGGCGCCGCGCAGGTCGCACTTGGTCAGGTCGGCGTCGCCGAGGTCGGCGTCGCGCAGCTTGACGCCGGCCAGCGACACCCCGGCCAGCTTGGCGCCCCGGGCCACGACGAACGACCAGTCCCCGCCCGCGACGGTCAGCGGACGCAGGTCGCAGTCGTCGAAGGTAGTGCCGGTCAGCTTGCAGTCGTCGAGCCGCGCGTTGAAGAACGCGGACTTGCGGATCGTGCAACGCAGCAGTGCGCACCGGGTGAGCACCGCGCTGCTGAACTTGACCATCGACAGGTCGCATTCGACGAACCGGCAGGCGGTCAGCTCGGCCTCGGTCAGGTCGACCTCGTCGAACGCGCAGCCCTCGAACGTGACCCGGTCGAACGGGTCGAGCGCCCAGTCCTCGACCGCGAACCGCTCACCGGTGAAAGTCGCCCCCGCATCCATGGCGCCCAGCATGCCAAGAGACCCACCCGCACGGCAGCGGCGGGTGGGCCTCCGGCAGAAAAGAGATCAGGCCAGCTTGCGGGCCAGGTTCTCGTCGAGCGCGTTCATGAACTCGTCGGTGGTCAGCCACGGGGCGTCGCGCGAGATCAGCAGGGCCAGGTCCTTGGTCATCTGGCCGCCCTCGACGGTCTCGATGCAGACCCGCTCGAGCTTGTCGGCGAACTCGGTGACCGCGGGGGTGTTGTCGACCTTGCCCCGGTGGGCCAGGCCGCGGGTCCAGGCGAAGATCGACGCGATCGGGTTCGTCGACGTCTTCTCGCCCTTCTGCCACTGCCGGTAGTGCCGGGTGACCGTGCCGTGCGCCGCCTCGGCCTCGACGGTCTTGCCGTCCGGCGTCATCAGCACCGAGGTCATCAGGCCCAGCGAGCCGAAGCCCTGCGCGACGGTGTCGGACTGCACGTCACCGTCGTAGTTCTTGGCGGCCCAGACGAAGCCGCCCTCCCACTTGAGCGCGGCGGCGACCATGTCGTCGATCAGCCGGTGCTCGTAGGTGATGCCGGCGGCCGCGAACTCGTTCTTGAACTCGGCGTCGAAGACCTCCTGGAACAGGTCCTTGAACCGGCCGTCGTACGCCTTGAGGATCGTGTTCTTGGTCGACAGGTAGACCGGGTACTTGCGCTCGAGGCCGTAGCGGAACGAGGCCCGGGCGAAGTCGCGGATCGACTCGTCGAAGTTGTACATGCCCATCGCGACGCCGCCGCCGGGGAAGTCGGCGATGTCGAACTCCATCGGCTCCGAGCCGTCGGCCGGGGTGTAGGTGATCGTCACGCGGCCGGGGCCCGGGACGACGAAGTCGGTCGCCTTGTACTGGTCGCCGTGGGCGTGACGGCCGATGACGATCGGCTTGGTCCAGCCGGGGACGAGCCGCGGCACGTTGGACATGACGATCGGCTCGCGGAACACGACGCCGCCGAGGATGTTGCGGATGGTGCCGTTGGGCGAGCGCCACATCTTCTTGAGGCCGAACTCCTCGACCCGCGCCTCGTCGGGGGTGATGGTCGCGCACTTGACGCCCACGCCGTGCCGCTTGATCGCGTTGGCCGCGTCGACGGTGACCTGGTCGTCGGTCGCGTCGCGGTGCTGGATCGACAGGTCGTAGTACTCGAGGTCGACGTCGAGGTACGGCTGGATCAGCTGCTCGCGGATCTGCTTCCAGATGATCCGGGTCATCTCGTCGCCGTCGAGCTCGACGACCGGGTTCGCTACCTTGATCTTGGCCATCGGCCGGCGCTCCTCTCGGACTTCTCGTTAGCAGTACGAGCGTACTGCATATGCGATTTGCCCTTGGCGCCTGGTCCTCCGGACGGCGCAGATCAAGACCTAATGCCCAGGGGAGGGGCACTCGCATCCGCCCTCTGCGTGGCACCATCAGGCGATGCCCCTCCAGCGCCAGGTCGGAGAAGCCACGATCATCGCCCTATCCGACGGCGAAGGTCCCTTCTTCGAGTCCCGAACGAAGGCATTCCCCACCGCAACACCGGATGATTGGCGCAAAGCGGACGAAGCCGATCCGTCCTCGGTGACGGCCGGCGGCGAGTGGCTCCTGCGCTTCCGGTGCTTCGCGATCCGGCTGGGCCGGCGCACCGTGCTGGTCGACGCCGGCATCGGCCCGGCCGACTCGCCCGCCGCCGCGTGGGCCCCGGTCCCCGGTCGGCTCCCGGCCGCGCTCGACGAGGTCGGCATCCACCCCGACGAGGTCGACACCGTCGTCCTGACGCATCTGCACACGGACCACATCGGCTGGGCCGTCACGGCCGGCGCGCCGTTCTTCCGCAACGCCCGCTACCTCATGCAGCAGGTCGAGATCAAGACCATCGAGGAGCACGGGGCACCGGCCGGCACCTACGCGCTTGACCCGCTGCGGACCGCCGGCCAGCTCGACGGGATCGAGGGCGAGCATCGGCTGGCGCCGGGCCTGCGGGTCATCCACACCCCGGGCCACACGCCCGGCCACCAGTCCGTGCTGCTGGAGACGGGCGACGACACGGTCCTGATCACCGGCGACCTGCTCGTGCACGCCGTGCAACTGGTCGCGCCGGAGACGGCGTACACCCACGAGATGGACCCGGACCTGGCCCGCACCACCCGCGTGGCGCTCCTGCGGGACGCCCGCGAAAAAGGGGCCACCCTGGCGGTTCCCCACCTGGGTGACCCCTTCGTCAAGCTGTAGCTCAGAGGTTCGCGACGTCGCCCTGCTTGGCGCGGACCGCCTCGGCGGCCTCGCCCAGGGCGGCCCGCTCCGACTCGGTGAGGTCGGTCTCGACGACGCGCTTCACGCCGCCGGCGCCGATCTCGGCCTCGACACCCAGGT
Source organism: Asanoa sp. NPDC050611 (assembly GCF_040654855.1). Taxonomy (NCBI): domain Bacteria; kingdom Bacillati; phylum Actinomycetota; class Actinomycetes; order Micromonosporales; family Micromonosporaceae; genus Asanoa; species Asanoa sp. NPDC050611. The sequence continues at coordinate 7,611 of NZ_JBFAIU010000243.1, read as the reverse complement.
AGACGCCGTTGATGCCGTACTCGCCGTCGACCCAGGCGCAGACCGGCAGCACCGCGCCGCTGTCCTGCGCCACCGCGCGAGCCATCCGGGCGGCCGCGGCCGACGGGGCGTAGTACGCCGAGCCGGTCTTGAGCAGCGCGACCACCTCGGCGCCGCCGTTGCGGGTGCGGACGACCAGCTCGTCGATCTTCTCGGCCGGGAGCAGCTCGGCGAGCGGCTTGCCGTTGACCGTGCACTGCGAGGGCACCGGCACCATCGTGTCGCCGTGCGAGCCCAGCGTCAGCGTCTTGACCGTGCCGACCGGGACGGCGAGCGCCTCGGCGACGAAGTTGCTGAAGCGGGCGGTGTCGAGCATGCCGGCCTGGCCGAGCACCCGGTTCTTCGGGAAGCCGGTGGCGATCTGGGCGAGCGCGGTCATCTCGTCGAGCGGGTTGGACACGACGATCACGACCGCGTCGGGCGCGTGCCGGGCGACCTGCTCGGAAACGCCCCGGACGATCTTGGCGTTGGTCTCCAGCAGGTCCATCCGGCTCATGCCGGGCTTGCGCGGCAGGCCGGCGGTGATCACCACGATGTCCGAACCGGCGATCTTCTCGTAGCCGGAGCCGTCGGTGCCGGTGGTGACACCGACGACCTGGGTCTCGAAGCCCTCGATCGGCCGCGACTGGTTCATGTCGAGGGCGAGACCCTCGGGCTTGCCGTCGATGATGTCGGTGAGCACGACGGTCTCGAAGACGTCGTACTCGGCCAGCCGCTGCGCCGTCGTCGAGCCGTAGAAACCGGCACCGACGACGGTGACCTTCTTGCCCATGGTCGCCTCAACTCCCTGTTACCGGCAGATTTCCCGCGACCGTATCAGCGCCGGTCAGGACAACCCCGGCTAGGGGCACAAGCCGTTCAGCGGGTCACTGCGGCCGGTCCAGAGGAAGGCGTCGCTGATGTAGCTGCCGTCCTTGAGCCGGGTCCAGAGGTTGGTCGTTCCGAGCCGGCCGGTGTGCAGCTCGCCCCGGACCGAGCACACGATGTCGACCGTCTCGCCGTCGGCGATCGAGCCGACCTGGGCGTAGCTCGTGGCGGGACCGGAGCGCTGGATGGTGCTGCCGCCGCCGTCCGTGTCGACGATGCCCTGGCGGAAGCCCAGCCGACCGTAGTTGTAGAGCCCGTCCCCGACGTCGGCCCGCGCCGAGCCGTGCAGCGCGTACCCCTCGTAGAGAGCGCCGCTCTGCTTGATCACCCACTTGCCGATCGCGTGCCCGTCGATCGCCACGTACTTGTTCTTGTAACGGAGCGAGAAGTGCACGTGGGCGCCGGTCGACGAGCCGCCGCAGGAGACGTCGTTGCCGATGTTGCCGAGGAACACCCCGTCGCCGATCCGCTTGCCGCTGACCTTGATGTTGCCGGAGAGGTGGTAGTAGTCGGTCGCCCACCCGCGGTCGTGGATGACCCGGATCCACCCCTTTCCGGACGAGCACATCGTGTACGCGAGCCCGGCGCGGGCCGAGAGCACCTTGCCGTCGCCGCCGGACAGGTCGATCGAGCTCCGGACGGTGGTGCTCATCCGGTGCGGCCCGCCGGTGAGGGTCCAGGTCTGGCCGTTCGCGTACGGCAGCCGCAGGCCGGTGCGCCGGTCGAGCGCCTCGGCGCGGTCGAGGTCGACGCCCAGCACGCGGCGCTCCTCGGAGCTGAGGATCGGCGCCTGACCGGCGAGGACGGCGAACCTCGGCTCCCCCTCCAGGGCGGCGGTCCAGCCGTTCGTGTCGCGGTGCGCGATGAACAGCCATCCCTCCGGGTAGGCTCCCTCCACCTTGGCGGCCGCGAGCACGGCGGTGCCGAAGCCCCACTTGCCCGTGCTGCGCCCGGCGATGGTGACCTGTGGCTCGGGCGCGGGGACCTTAGTCGTCGTGCTGCGGTTGATCAGCAGCTGCCGGACGACGTCGGCGAGGTCCGATCTCGGGCCGGCGTGTGCACCTCCGGCGACTCCGAGGGATGCGATCAAGGCGGATACAAGGGCAGATGCGGCTATTGCGATGCGGAGTCGCATAACACGATGATCGGAAATTAGGGCATCCGGGTCACGCCGCCACGCCGGGTATGAGGTTTTTGACAGGTTCGCCCACATTGGCCGGCGGCCGTAGGCGCCTCATCGCCCTGCTCCGGGGCACCGCTCACAATGGGTAGTCGCCCGCTCGCGAGAGCCCGGCGGCATGTCGGACTTATCCGTCTTATGGACGGGCCGTTTTGGTCCGAATCCTAGGGCATAATTTTCCCCGGTCCACTCCTGACCTTGCGCAGAGTGGCAGCTCCACAACAGACGAAGAGCTTGACCCGCAACACCTGGCAGACCGGCGCCGTGACCTCGTCGTGATCCGCCGGTTTGGCTCAGGGAGTCGGTTGACTTACCTTTGCCGTCGTTGCACTGCGTCACCCGACCGGTGGCGCGTCGACCCGCGCGCGAGCACGAGCAAGTGCCACCAAGGAGGCTCCATGCAGGTTCGCAGGCTGATCGCCGGAACCGTCGTTCCCCTGGCCGTCACCGCCGGTCTCGTCGGATGCAACAGCGGGGACTCGGCGAAGACCGATCCCAACGGTGTCGTCAGCATCCAGATCTCCGAGCCTCAGCACATGACGCCGAGCGACAGCAACGACGCCAGCGGCATCCAGGTGCTCTCCGCGCTCTACGCCCCACTCGTCAGCTACGACGAGAGCTTCAAGCCCGTCCCCGACGCGGCCGCTTCGATCGACTCCAAGGACCACAAGACCTGGACGATCAAGCTCAAGGACGGCTACACGTTCCACAACGGCGAGAAGGTCACCTCGCAGAACTACATCGACGCCTGGAACTTCGCGGCGTACGGGCCGAACGCGCAGAACAACGGCTACTTCTTCAGCCGCATCGCGGGTTACGGAGCCACCCAGGTCGACAACACCAAGGACCCGGACGGCCCCGACGGCCCGGAGAAGGCCCCGCCGCCGAAGGCCAAGACGATGAGCGGCCTCAAGAAGATCGACGACCTGACCTTCGAGGTCACGCTCTCGCAGCCGTTCACGGAGTTCGAGACCGTCCTCGGCTACAGCGCGTTCTACCCGCTGCCCAAGGCCGCGTTCGAGAGCGAGGGCGTGCTCAAGAAAGACTTCGAGAGCGCGCCGATCGGCAACGGCCCGTTCATGATGAACGGCAAGTGGGAGCACGACGCCAAGGTCGAGGTCGCCAAGTACGACGCCTACCCGGGCGCGAAGCCCAAGGTCGGCGGCGTCGAGTTCCGCATCTACCTGCAGCCCAGCGCCGCGTACGCGGACGTGCTCTCGGACAACCTCGACGTGATCCCGCAGATCCCGACGGAGAGCATCCCGACCGCGCCCGACGACCTTGGCGACCGCTTCCAGCGCAGTTCGGCGTCGCAGTTCCAGTTCCTCGCCTTCCCGACGTTCGAGCAGGACTTCGCCAAACCGGAGATCCGCAAGGCCATCTCGAAGGCGATCGACCGCGACGAGATCGTCCGGTCGGTCTTCAAGGGCTCACAGCAGTCGGCGCGGTCGTTCGTGTCCCCCGTCGTCGCCGGCTACCGGGAGAACACCTGCGGTGACGCCTGCGTCTACGACCCACAGGCGGCCAAGGCCCTCTACGAGGCACAAGGCGGCCCGGACAAGATCCAGCTGACCTACAACGCGGACGGCCCGCACAAGGACTGGATCGACGCGACCTGCAACCAGCTCAGCGCGAACCTCAAGATCCAGTGCACCACCGTGCCGGAGGCGAAGATCGCCGACCTGCTGGACAAGGTCGAAGAGAAGAAGAACGTCGGCATCTTCCGCCTGGGCTGGACGATGGACTACCCGTCGATGGAGAGCTACCTCGGCCCGCTCTACTCGTCCACCGGCTCGTCGAACTACTACGGCTACAGCAACAGCCAGTTCGACTCGCTGGTCGCCGAGGGCAGCGCGGCGTCGACGCCGGAAGAGTCGATCGACAAGTACCAGAAGGCCGAGGACATCCTGGCCAGCGACCTGCCGGTCATCCCACTGCGGTTCGCGCAGAACAACTACGGCTTCTCGACCCGCGTCCAGGACGTGGAGGTCGACCTGTTCAGCCGGATCAACCTCAACAAGATCGAGGTGCTCGGCAACTGACCACGTGCACCGCGCGACCGCCGGTCCTTTCCGGGACCGGCGGTCGCGGTCCATCCGGGGACGCGAGGTAAGTTCATCCCCCTGACCCCGGCGCACAGAGACTGGCACGCATGGCTCGTTACATCATCAGGCGTCTGCTCCAGATGGTCGTCACCTTCGTCGGGACGACCTTCGTGGTGTACGCGCTGATGTTCGCGAACCAGAACGACCCGCTCCAGGCGCTCGCCGGCGACCGGCCGGTCAGCGAGAACGTCCGCCAGGTGCTCACCGAGCAGTACCACCTCAACGAACCGTTCCTGGTGCAGTACGGCTATTACATGCGGGACCTGCTCACCGGCGACCTCGGCCGCACACTGACGGGTCGGGAGATCGGCGACGTCATGTCCGACGCCTGGCCGAACACCATCAAGCTGGCGCTGCTCGCCCTCTTCTTCGCCACGTTGTTCGGCATCGCCGCCGGCCTGATCGCGGGCCTGCGCCGCGGCAGCATCTTCGACAACACCACGCTGGCGCTCACGCTCGTGGTGGTCGGCCTGCCGATCATCGTGCTGGCCCCGATCGCCCAGCTCCTGTTCGGCGTCAAGCTCGGCTGGTTCCCGACCACCGCGGGCGCCCGGCCCAGTCTCTACGGGCTGATCCTGCCCGCGCTCGTGCTCGGCGCTGCCTCGACGGCGACCATGATGCGACTGACCCGGGCCTCGGTGGCCGAGAACGTGCGCGCCGACTACGTGCGCACCGCCCGCGCGAAGGGGCTCTCCGCCCGCCGGGTGGTCGCCGTGCACGTGCTGCGCAACTCGCTGATCCCCGTCATCACCCTGATCGGTGTCGACCTCGGCACGCTGATGGCCGGCGCGATCGTCACCGAGGGCGTGTTCAACATCCCGGGCGTCGGCTCCAAGCTCCTGCTCGGCATCCAGACCGAGGACGGCCCGCTGGTCGTCGGCTTCGTCAGCGTGCTGGTCATCGTCTTCCTGGTCACGAACCTGCTCGTCGACCTGCTCTACGCCGTACTCGACCCGAGGATCCGGTATGAGTGACCTCGAGATGGCGGCGACCAGCGAGCTGGGTGCCCGACCGCCGGCCGGCTCGCCGCCGCCCTCCGGGGTCGCACCCGCGCCGAAGACCCGCAGCCTGGCCGCGGACGCCTGGCACGACCTGCGCCGCAACTGGATCTTCTGGGTGGCGGCCGCCCTGGTCGTGCTGGTGATCCTGATGGCGGTCGCGCCGGGGCTCTTCAGCTCGGCCGACCCGACCGCGTGCACCACCCGCCGGCAGTTCGCCGGCCCGTCCGGCGGCGCGATCCTCGGCTACGACTTCCAGGGCTGCGACGTCTTCTCCCGCACCGTCCACGGCGCCCGGGCGTCGGTGCTGGTCGGCCTGTTCGCCGTGCTCCTGACCGGGGTGATCGGTCTGGTCTTCGGCATGCTCGCCGGCTACTTCGGCGGCTGGCTCGACGCGCTGCTGTCCCGGGTGGTCGACGTCGTGCTCGGCATCCCGCTGCTGCTCGCGGCGATCGTGCTGAGCAAGCGGCTCGCCGCGGACCGGCAGGGCTCCGGCATCGCGACCGTGGTCATCGTGCTCGGCATCCTCGGCTGGACGACCGCCGCCCGGGTCATGCGCTCGTCGGTGCTGACCGCCCGCCAGCAGGACTACGTCGCCGCGGCCCGGATGCTCGGTGCCGGCCCGCTGCGGATCATGTGGCGGCACATCCTGCCCAACGCGCTCGCGCCGTTCATCGTGGTGCTGACCATCGCGCTCGGCACGTTCATCGCCACCGAGGCCACGCTGTCGTTCCTCAACATCGGCCTGCGCCCGCCGGCGATCTCGTGGGGCATCGACATCGCCACGGCCGGCAAGCACGTGCGCGAGGCGGCTATGCCGCTGATCGCGCCGTCGCTGTCCCTCACCCTGACGGTGCTCGCGTTCATCATGCTGGGCGACGCCATCCGGGACGCCTTCGACCCGAAACTGCGCCGATGAGCTACCAGTACCCGCGCCATTCCGAACACACCACCGCGCCGGTGGTGGCCGGCTGGGACGACGACCGGGCGAGCTGGGACACGCCGACCGCGGCCTGGTCGACCCCGCCGACCCGGGCCCGGGTGGAGCGGCCGCACTCCGGCGAGCACCTGCTCGAGGTGCGCGACCTGCGGATCGAGTTCGACACCCGGGACGGCGTGGCGCGCGTGGTCAACGGCGTGTCGTTCCACGTCGACCCGGGCGAGACGCTGGCCATCCTCGGCGAGTCCGGCTCCGGCAAGTCCGTCACCGCCCAGGCCGTGCTCGGCATCCTGGACACTCCCCCGGCGGTGGTCCGCGGCGGCCAGGTGCTGTTCGGCGGCGAGGACCTGCTGACCGTCGCACCGGAGCGCCGCCGGCAGGTGCGCGGCCAGGAGATCGCGATGGTCTTCCAGGACGCGCTCTCCGCGCTCAACCCGGTCTACCCGGTCGGCTGGCAGATCACCGAGGCGCTGCGCTCGCGGCGCGGGGTCAGCAAGGCCGACGCCCGCCGGCGCGCGGTCGAGATGATGGACCTCGTGCAGATCCCGGGCGCGTCCCAACGGGTCGACGACTACCCGCATCAGTTCTCCGGCGGCATGCGGCAGCGCGTGATGATCGCGATGGCGCTGGCGATGCGGCCGAAGGTGCTGATCGCGGACGAGCCGACCACGGCCCTGGACGTGACCGTGCAGGCGCAGATCATGGACCTGCTGGCGACGCTGCGGGCCGAGCTGGAGATGGCGCTCATCCTGATCACGCACGACCTGGGCGTGGTGGCCGACGTCGCGGACCGGATCACCGTGATGTACGCCGGCCGGGTCGTCGAACACGCCGACGTGCACACGTTGTACGGCGCGCCGGCCCACCCGTACACCCGTGGCCTGCTGGCCTCGGTGCCCCGGCTGGAGCGCCGTGGTCAGGGCCTGCACTCGATCAGCGGCACCCCGCCCAACCCCGTCGCGATCCCGGAGGGCTGCGCGTTCCACCCGCGGTGCCCGTACGCCCAGCAGATGTGCCGGATGACGGCGCCGACCCTGCTCCGGATCGGCCGCCTGGACCGGGCCAGCGCCTGCCACTTCCCGCCGGAGGCGCTCGATGCCCGTCATGCCTGAGCCGATCCTGCGGGTCGAGAACGCGGTCAAGCACTACCCGATCACCCGCGGCGTCGTGGTGCCCCGGAAGATCGGCGCGGTCAAGGCCGTCGACGGTGTCAGCTTCGACCTGCGCCCGGGCGAGACGCTCGGCCTGGTCGGCGAGTCCGGTTGCGGCAAGTCGACGCTGGCGAAGCTGCTGATGCGGCTGGAGTCGCCGACCGCCGGCCGGGCGTACCTCAAGGGGCACGACCTGTTCCGGATGCGGGCCAGCGACCTGCGGCGGCTGCGGCGCAGCATGCAGATGGTCATGCAGGACCCCTATACCTCGCCAGATCAGGCTGACCAGGATGCCGAACGCGGCGACCCACGAGTAGCGCGCGGGCAGGCC
>NZ_JBFAIU010000242.1:8781-11689 GCF_040654855.1 Asanoa sp. NPDC050611 | reverse complement strand
GTCGGACACCGGCAACGGCCGCCGGTAGCCGACGGCCCGCATCACATCACCCATCACCCCAAGTTGTCGAGCGCCGGGACGTCGGCGAGGACCCCCGACAGCGCCCGCGCGGCGAGGTCGTCGGCGCGGACCGCCGACAACGCGCCCCGCAGCCGTCCGATGGGTGTACGCCGCGCCGCGGCGAAGTAGACCGGTTGCATTGCTCTGCCTGACCTTTCTCAGAAGGCGGCGACGCCGGTGAGCGCCCGCCCGATGAGTAGTTGCTGTATCTCGGATGTGCCCTCGTAGAGCGTGGTCACCCGGGCGTCACGGAGGTATTTGCCGACCGGGTACTCGTCGATGTAGCCGTAGCCGCCGAAGACCTGCACGGCGCGGTCGGCCGCGCGGACGGCCGCCTCGCTGGCGAAGAGCTTGGCCATCGACGCCTCGGTGCCGAACGGCTGGCCGCGGTCGATCAGGTCGGCGACCCTCCAGACGAGTAGTCGGGCGGCGGCGGTGTCGACGGCGATCTGGGCGAGGTGGCGCTGGACGAGCTGGTGGCCGGCGATCGGCTTGCCGAACTGCGTGCGCTCGCCGGCGTAGCGCACCGCGGCGTCGAGACAGGCCTGGGCCAGCCCGACGCAGCCGGCGGCGAGCGACATCCGCCCCTTGTCGAGCGTACCCATGGCGATCTTGAAGCCTTGGCCCTCGGCGCCGACCCGCGCGGCGTCGCTGACGCGTACGCCGTCGAAGGTCAGCTCTGCCGTTGCCTGGCCGCGGAGGCCGAGCTTGCCGTGGATCTCGCGGCGGGTCAGCCCCGGCGTGTCGGTCTCGACGAGGAACGCGGTGACGCCGCGCGGGCCTGGCCCGCCCGTGCGCGCGAAGACGAGCGCGACGTCGGCCCAGGTGCCGTTGGTGATGAACAGCTTCGAGCCCGTGAGCAGCCAGTCGTCGCCGTCGCGGACGGCGCGGGTCGCGAGGTTGGCGGCGTCGGAGCCGGTGCCGGGCTCGGTCAGCGCGAAACAGCCGAGCGCCGTGCCGGAGCAGAGGCGGGGTAGCCAGGACGACCGCTGGCTGTCGGACCCGTGTGCTGCGATGGTCTTCGCCACGAGACCCAGCGAGACCGAGACGATGCCCCGCACCGACGAGTCGCCCCGACCGAGCTCCTCGAGCACAAGGCAGTAGGTGAGATGGTCGCCGCCCGAGCCACCCAGCTCCTCGGGGATGGTCAGCCCGAGGAAACCCAGGTCACCGAGGCGTTTGACGATCGCGCGGTCGACCGACTCGCGCCTGTCCCACTCCGCGGCGTGGGGCGTGACCTCGCGTGCGACGAACTCGGCGGCGAGGTCGCGGCTCGCCTCGTGCTCGGGTGACAGGATGAGGTCCACGCCAATAAACTAACGGTGGTAGTTTTCGTCTGTCCAGACCGGCACGCGAGTTGTGCATAACCGGAGAGGAGTGCCGCGATGCCCCGACCGCGTCAGGCGCTGCTCACCCGGCAGCGCATCGTCGACACGGCCGCCGAGCTGATCGACGCCGAAGGGCTCGAGGCGGTGTCCACGCGGCGGCTGGCCGCGCAGCTCGGGGTCCGCGGGCCGTCCCTCTACAACCACTTCCCCAACAAGGACGCGATCCTCGACGCGGTGGCCGACGAGATCACCGCCGACGTCGACATCGGCTGCTTCACCACCCACGAGTGGCCCGACGCGCTGCGCCTCTGGGGCCGGTCCTACCGGGCCGCCCTGGCCGCACACCCCCACATCGTCCCGCACTTAGCCCGCGGGCCAGGGCGGCGGCCGCGCGCCCTGGCCATGGCCGACGCGGTCTACGGCGGCCTCGTCCGGGCCGGCTGGCCGCCGGCGCGGGCGACCCACATCGGCGCGCTCATGCGCTACCTGGTGGCCGGTTCCGCGTTGGGCTCGTTCGCCCGCGGCTTCGCGTCCGACCCGGCGATCTACATCTCGTCGGACTACCCACACCTCGGCCAGGCCCACCGGCTGGCCGCACACCAGCGCGAGGTCGACGAGGGCGCCTTCGAGCTTGGGCTGGAAGCGGTCATCAAGGGCCTCCAGATCACGTATGAAGAGGTGGTCGGTGGCGCGCACCACCGACCGCCCGGCACCGCCCGCTCCGCACCCACCCGGAGGTAACGCAATGGACCAGACCGAGGCCGGCCGCGCCGCGGCGAAGGTGGCCGACCGCGACCGGCTCTACATCGACGGCGAGTGGGTGAGCCCGCTCGACGCGCTACCGATGCCGGTGCAGGACCCCTCGACCGAGGAGGTCGTCGCGCAGGTCCCCGCCGCGGGCAGCGCCGACGTGGACCGCGCGGTCGCGGCGGCCCGGGCAGCGTTCGACCCGTGGGCGGGCCTGTCCCCCGACGCCCGCGCCGACCACCTCGACCGCCTGCTCGGCACACTGAGCGCGCGGGCCGAGCAGATCGCCGCGACCATCGCGATCGAGGTCGGCACCCCGATCAAGGTGGCCCACCGGGTGCAGACCGGCCTGCCGCTGACGGTGCTGGCCGGTTACGCGGCCCGGGCCCGCGACGGGTTCGAGCCGGAGACGATCAGAAACTCGCTGGTCGTACGCGAGCCCGCCGGCGTCGTCGGTGCGATCACACCGTGGAACTACCCGCTGCACCAGGTGATCGGCAAGGTCGGCGCCGCGCTCGCGGCCGGCTGCACGGTCGTGTTGAAACCGGCCGAGCTGACCCCGCTGACCGCCTACCTGCTGTTCGACGCGATCGACGAGGCCGGCCTGCCGCACGGCGTGGTCAACCTGGTCACCGGCTCGGGCCCGGTCGCCGGCTCGGCGCTGGCGGCGCACCCCGACGTCGACGTCGTCTCGTTCACCGGCTCCACGGCGACCGGCGCGGCGATCAGCCGGCTGGCCGCCGACCGCAACGCCCGCGACACCCTCGAGCTGG
>NZ_JBFAIU010000242.1:0-8771 GCF_040654855.1 Asanoa sp. NPDC050611 | reverse complement strand
CTCGCGCATTTGTTGAGCAACCTCGCGCGGTCGACACGCTGCCGTAACGATCCGGGCCCGACGCCGACCTGGCCAAGGCGGTCAAGGTGGGCGTCGGCAACGCGTTCCTCAACGCGGGCCAGACCTGCACCGCGTGGACCCGCATGCTCGTGCACCGCTCGGTCTACGAGGAGGCGGTCGAGCTGGCGGCCGCGGCGTCGGTCGGCTACGTGACGGGCGACCCGTTCGACCCCGCGACGCGGCTCGGCCCGCTGGTCTCCGAACGGCAGCGCGACCGGGTACGCACCTACATCGACAAGGGCCTGGCCGACGGTGCCCGGCTGGTTTCCGGCGGTCCCGACGCACCGGTGCCGGCCCGCGGCTGGTTCGTCGCACCGACGGTCCTCGCCGACGTCGACCCGGACGACACCGTCGCGCAGGAGGAGATCTTCGGCCCGGTCCTGTCGATCATCCCGTTCTCCGACGACGACCACGCGGTGGAGATCGCCAACAACTCGCGCTACGGGCTCGCGGGAGCGGTCTGGTCCGCCGACGAGGACCGGGCCATGGCGGTGGCGCGCCGGATGCGCACCGGCGCGGTCGACATCAACGGTGGGTCGTTCAACCCACTGGCGCCGTTCGGCGGCTACAAGCAGTCGGGCGTGGGACGCGAGCTGGGCGAACACGGCCTGTCCGAGTTCCTGGAAACCAAGACGATCCAGCGCTGACGGGTGGCAGCCGGTGACGGGTGGGTGGGCATGAAAGCTTTGATCGTTTCGGGTACGGGCGAACAGCCGCGGATCGCCGACGTGGTGCTGCCGCCGGTCGGCCCCGGCGAGGTGCGGGTACGGATCCGCGCGGCCGGTGTCTGCCACTCCGACCTGTCGATGGTCAACGGCACGCTGGCACCCTCCTACCCGCTGGTGCTCGGCCACGAGGCCGCCGGCGTCGTGACCGAGGTCGGCCCGGCGGACGCGACGGGCCGCGTCGCCGTCGGCGACCACGTGGTGCTCAACTGGGCACCACCGTGCCGGGAGTGCTGGCACTGCACGCACGGCGAGCCCTGGTTGTGCGCCGACGGCGGCCGCCCGTCGGCACCGCGCGGCCACCTGGCCTCCGGCGAGGCCACGCACGTGACCCTGGGCCTGGGCGCGCTGGCGGAGGAGGTCGTGGTCCCGAGCCACGCGGTGGTCCCGGTGCCGGCCGACCTACCCGCGGACGTGGCTGCGCTGCTCGGCTGCGCGGTGCTGACCGCGACGGGCGCGGTCAACCGCACGGCCGGTGTGCGCCCGGGCCAGTCGGTGGTCGTCATAGGCCTGGGCGGCGTCGGCCTGGCCACCTTGATCGCCGCCCGCGCCGCCGGCGCCGACCCGGTGATCGGCGTCGACCTGAGCGAGACGAAGCGTGACCTGGCCATGGCCGCCGGCGCCACCCACTTCCTGGTCTCGGACGACAAGATCCCGAAGAGCGTCCGCACGCTGACCGACGGCCGAGGCGCCGACCACGCGATCGAATGCGCGGGCCGCGCGGCCACCATCAACACGGCCTGGCGCGCCACCCGCCGCGGCGGCCAGGTCACGGTGGTCGGCATGGGCGCCCGCGACGACCTGGTCAGCCTGAGCGCCCTCGACATCTTCCACTCGGCGCGAACGTTGCGCTCATCGGTCTACGGCTCCTCGGACCCGGACCGCGACCTACCGACGTTGGCCGCCGCGGTCCACGCCGGCACGCTGGACCTGTCTCCGCTGATCACGGACCGCATCCCGCTGGAGTCGGCCCCGGACGCCTTCGACCGCATGTCCCGCGGCCTCGGCGCCCGCTCGGTCATCCTCTTCGACTGACCCGCCCGCCGCCCGCGCCCGCCACACGAAGCTGGCGTGTTCGTCGACGCCCTTTGCCTGCGACGGAGGCGCATGCCCCGCGGACCGCAAGGCGAATCGGAACGCGGGCGGCGGTGCCCGCCGCTGGCTGACTCGGCCGGATGCGGTGCACTCGCCGCCGTCGGCGCCCGGGAGCGTGGCTGACTCGGCCGGATGCGGTGCACTCGCCGCCGTCGGCGCCCCGGGAGCGCCGCCAAAGCGCTCCCCGAAGGACCACCGCCCCGGGTCATGGCCGGCAATCCGCGCGGTCGGTGCCCGCCCACGCGATCGGTGCACGGCTGTCGCCGCCCTGCCGCCGCGATCGCCAACGGCTCGGGGTGAGAGTGCGCCGTCGGACGTTTGCCTCAGGCACCGCGTCGCAGGGTAGCGGGCGCCATCCGCAGCCCGGGCGGCGCTCGAAGTGAGGCACACGCGGACGGACGGTACGGCGCTCGAGTCCTCGAACGTCGGCGCGCGTCGTAGACCGGATCGTCGTCCTGGAGGTAGGCCCGGATCGTCGAGCAGGGCACCCACGCACGCCGAGGCGTTGGGCCTTCGGAGGAGAGACCTGGGCTAGGCGACCCTGCGGTCCGGCACCTCTGTCGAGGTTTCGACGGTCCGTGCGCGGGCTGCCGCTCCGGTGCGGCGTGGTGAGGTGGGTGGGCGGGCGTCCGCTTGCGGGAAGACCCATTTGCGGTAGGCCCACAGGCGGAAGACCATGGCCAGCAGCGTGCCGATGATCATGCCCCACGCGAAGTCCGAGATCTCCTGGGCCGTGCGGGAGATGTGTGGGGTCTGCAGCTGGAACGCGTAGCGGGCCAGGTAGAGCGGCGCCGAGTTGAGCGCGATGCCGATGCCGTTGATGACGATGTAGAGCGCCAGCTCGTGGTGGGCGCGGCGGCCGCCGCGCGTGCGGAACGTCCACTCCCGGTTGAGGGCGTAGGAGACGAACGCCGCGATGACGGTGGCCGTCGTCAGTGCCGTGACCGGCTTCGACGGGAAGACCGTCACCTTGAGTGCGTAGTTGATCGCCGCGGTGAGTACCCAGCAGAAGCCGCCCACCGCGAGGAACTTGACCGCCTCGCGCCGGCGGAACACGTGCTTGCGCAGCGGCGGTGGCAGCGTCTGCAGCAGTCGGCCCGTCAATCGCACCGGCGCACTCTAGCGGCTTCGCCTGAAATCCGCCTGAATGCGGCCGCTGGAAACGCCCTGGTTCTCCGCGCCGATGATGACGCCGACGGCGTCCGCGGACACGAGCCAGGATGCCGACCGGCCGGGGAACGGGCCCGCCAAGACGACGGAATCCCGGCTCGACACCGCCGTCACGAAATCGGTGTGGACCCACCTCGGCTGACGGGCCGGCGTGGGCTAGCGCCGAGGATTCCGGGATCGACATCATGGCGACGAGGGCGGGACAGCCCTCCGACGTTCTACCGTGGACCAGGTCGAGGGAGGGGATCATGGCCGACGACGTGGTAGTCGTGGGTGCCGGCGTCAGCGGGCTCACGACCGCGATCCTGCTGGCCGAGAGCGGCCTACAGACCACCGTGCTCGCCAGGGAAGCGCCGCGCGACACCACCTCCGCGGCCGCGGGCGCGCTCTGGGGGCCCTCCTTCCAGCCGCCCTTCGACAAGACGCTCGAGTGGACCGCGCGGTCGCTCGGCGTGTTCCAGCGGCTCGCCGAGGACGACACCACCGGCGTGCGGATCGCTGACGTGCTCACCGTCGGTGACGCCATGCCCGGTGGCGACGAGCTGCCGCCGCAGGTGGCGCTCATCCCCGGGCTGCGGGCCGCGACCGGGGACGAGCTGCCGGACGGGTTCGCCGGCGGGTCCTGGGGGCGGATGCCGGTCGTCGACATGCCGACCTACCTCGACCATCTCCAGCGGCGTCTCGCGAAGGCCGGCGGGAAGATCGAACACGCCGACGTCGAGGACCTCACCACGACCGGCGCGGACCGCGTGGTCAACGCCGCCGGCGTCGGCGCCCGCCGGCTGGCCGGCGACCGGACCGTCAGGCCGGTCTTCGGGCAGCATGTCGTGCTCACCAACCCGGGACTCGCGCACGTCTTCATGGAGCTGGGCCGCGGCGACGAATGGGCCAGCTTCATGCCCCACCGCGACCGCGTGGTCTGCGGTGGCGTCCGCATCGAGGGACGCGACGACCGCACCCCCGACGACGACATCACCGAGCGGATCCTCGCCCGCTGCCGCGCCGTCGAGCCCAGGCTCCGCGACGCGCGCGTCGTCGAGGTCGTCACCGGGCTCCGCCCGGAACGACCGGCCGTGCGCGTCGAGCGGGAACGGCGGGGTGGCGTCACGATCGTGCACAACTACGGACACGGGAGTACGGGCGTCAGCCTCTCCTGGGGCTGCGCGCACGACGCCGCCGCGCTAGTCGGGAGCGGCTAGCAGGGCGGTGATCGTCCGCGTCATCACCGCCTCCGCGTCGGTCGCGGACAGGGACAGGCCGTCGCGCAGCATCGACCAGGCCGGCCACATCGACGCCGCCATCACCGCGTTGCGCAGGGTCGCACCGTCCGGGCCGGCGAACTCCGCGGCGAACAGGACGTCGACCTCCTCCCGCAGCCGCTCCACGTGCTTCTGCCGGTTGCGGCGCAGCTGCGGCGAGAACGGCTCCCGCATCGCCGCCGCCCGGGCCGGCGCCGCGATCAGCTGCAGCAGGCGCGCGCGTTGCCGGCAGTACAGCGCGATCCGCTCCGCACGGGGCAGGTCCGGCGGCACCGGCGTGAAGGCCTCGTCGTACGTCGCCAGCACCCGCGCGCCCGACGCCTCGAACAGCGTCTCCATGTCCTTGAAGTTGGTCCACAGGGCGCGCAGCGAGACGCCCGCCCGCTCCGCGATCCGCTCCCCCGTCGGGCGCAGGTCGCCCTCGCCGATCAGCGCCAGGTGCGCGTCGACGATCGCCGCCCGCGTGCGCTCCGCCCGCGCCGTCCGCCCGTCGACCCGCTCCGCGGGGTCCGCCGAAGACGACGACGCCGAAGACGACGACGCCGGAGACGAAGACGCCGAAGACGACGACGGCGAAGACGAAGGGGCCGTCATGCGCCACGCCCCGTCAGCGTGACCCCGCCGTCGATGACCAGCGTCTGCCCGGTGATCCAGGCCGCCTCGTCCGATGCCAGGAACGCCACCGCCGCCGCCACGTCCTCGGGGATGCCGAGCCGGCCCAGCGGATACGAAGCAGCGACCTCCGCCTCCCGACCTTCGTACAACAACGTCGCGAACTTGGTCTTCACCACCGCCGGCGCGACCGCGTTGACGCGCACGTGCGGCGCCATCTCCACCGCCAGGCAGCGTGTCAGGTGCTCCAGCGCCGCCTTCGTCACCCCGTAGAACGAGATGCCCGGCGGCGGCACCCGGCCGCCCACCGACGACACGTTGATGACCACCCCGGGGCGCGGTGCGCCCGCGAAGGCGGTCTGCACCCAGCCCAGCGCCGACAACAGGTTCACCTCGAAGATCTTGCGCGCCGCGCCGAGGTCCATCTCCAGCAGGGGCCCGAACACCGGGTTGATGCCTGTGTTGTTGACCAGGATGTCGACCGGGCCGAACGCGGAGACGGTGGCGGCGACCGCCTCGGCACGGTGGTCGGGATCGTCCGCGCGACCAGCCACCCCGAGAGCCACCGACGGCCCACCCAGCGTCGACACCGCCGAGGCGAGCGGCTCAGGCTTGCGCGCGGTCACACACACGCGCGCACCGGCCGACGCCAGCCGGGCGGCGATGCCCAGCCCGATGCCCCGGCTGGCCCCGGTGACCAGGGCCACCCGGCCCGCCAACGACGCCGTCACGACGCCTCCAGCGGCAGGTCGACGAGCGTGGCGAGGCGGGCCCGGTGCCGGTCCGGCGAACCGAACGCCACCGCCGTCGCCTTGGCCCGTTTCAGGTAGAGGTGGGCCGGATGCTCCCAGGTGAAGCCGATGCCGCCGTGCATCTGCACGCACTCCTCGGCCGCCCGCACCGCGACCTCCGACCCGACGATCTTCGCCAGCGACGCCGCCACCGACGCGTCGTCGCCGCCCGAGGACAGGTCCGCCACCGCGTACGCGACCACCGCCCGCGCCTGCGTCAGCTCCACCCACAGGTCGGCGAGCCGGTGCTTGAGCGCCTGGAACGACCCGACCGGCCGGCCGAACTGGTAGCGCTCCTTGAGATAGGCGACGGTCGTGTCGAGGCACCAGGACGCCACACCGACCTGTTCGGCCGCCACCAGCGTGGCCGCGGACCGCAGCGCGCACGGCACCGCCTCCAGGGAGGCGACCCGCCGGGCCGGCGCGTCGGCGAACTCCAGGTCGCACAACGGCCGGGTCTCGTCCAAGGACGCCACCCGGGTGCGGCGCACCGCCGCACCGTCCACCGCGTACAGCCCGTCCTCGGCCGGCACGAGCAGCAGCCCCGCGCCCAACGCGTCGGCGACACCGCGCACCGCGCCGTTGGCCAGTCCGTCCGAGACGGACAGCAGCGGGGGCGCCGACCACAGCCCGTAGGGGACGGCCAGCGCCGCGGTCAGCTCGCCCGACGCCAGCCGGCCCAGCAGCTCGGGCTCACCGACGGCGCCGAGGGCCGTGGTCGCGACCACCGCGCTCGACAGGTAGGGCACCGGCGCGACGGCCCGGCCCAGCTCCTCGACGACGACCGCCGCCGCACGCCACTGCGCCCCCGCGCCACCCTGCGCCTCCGGCACGAGCAGCCCGGCCAGCCCCATGCCGGTGGCCACGGTCCGCCACAGCTTCTGGTCGTAGGCGTCGCCCCCGCCCGACGCGAACGACAGCACGGACTGCCACGGGCACTCGGCGGCGAGCATGTCGCGTACGCCCGAACGGAGATCCTGCTCGTCGGCCGTCTCGAGCAGCTCCTCGGTCATCGGGGCAGGTCCTTCCACGCGACGCGGGTGTCGACCCGGGGCTCGGCGGGCAGCCCGAGCACCCGCTCGGCGATGATGTTCCGGAGCACCTCGGAGGTGCCGCCCTCGATCGAGTTGCCCTTGGCCCGCAGGTAGCGGTAGCCCGCGTCCCGCGACGTGAAGTCGACCTCCTCCGGCCGGCCCATCGCCCACGAGTCGCGCCGCAGGCCCTCGTCGCCGAGCAGGTCCAGCTCGGCCGCGGAGATCTGCTGGTTGAGCGTCGCGAACGAGAGCTTCACGGCCGAGCCGTCCGGCCCTGGCGCGCCGGCCGCCAGCTGCTGCCGGACGCGGAGCCCGGTGATCCGCGCCGCCTCGGCCCGCACCCAGAGCCGCATGACGGTGTCGTGCAGCCCGGGCGTGCGCCGGGACGGATTGTCCCGCCACGCCGCCGCCAGCACGCCGATCATGCCGCCCTCGCGGGGCAACGCGCCGCCGCCGATCGAGACGCGCTCGTTCATCAGCGTGGTCTGCGCGACCTTCCAGCCGGCGCCGACCTCGCCGAGCCGGTGCGCGTCGGGAATCCGCGCGCCCGTCAGGTAGACCTCGTTGAACTCGGCCTCGCCGGTGAGCTGGCGCAGCGGCCGCACCTCGACGCCGGGCGCGGTCATGTCGAGGACGAAGTACGTGAGCCCCGCGTGCTTGGGCACGTCGGGGTCGTGCCGGGCGATCAGGATGGCCCACCGCGCGACGTGCGCCATCGACGTCCACACCTTCTGGCCGTCGAGCACCCAGTCGTCGCCGTCGCGGCGGGCGCGGGTGGCCAGCCCGGCGAGGTCGGAGCCCGCGCCCGGCTCGCTGAACAGCTGGCACCACACCTCCTCCCCGGTCCACAGCGGACGCAGCCAGCGCTCCCGCTGCGCGGGCGTGCCGTGCGCGAGGACGGTCGGCGCGGCCATGCCGAGGCCGATGCCGATGCGCCCGGGCCGGTTGTCGGGGGCGCCGGCCGCGGCGAACGCCGCGTCGGCGACCGGCTGCAGGGCCCGCCCCGCGCCGAGGCCGCCGAGTCCCTCCGGGAAGTGCACCCAGGCGAGACCGGCGTCGAACCGCGCGCGCAGGAACGCGAGCCGGTCCGTTCCGGCGGGGTCGTGCCCGGCCAGGAACGCCGCGATCCGCTCCCGCAGGTCGGCCTCGGTGATCAGCGACGCCATCGCGCCCCCTCGTCGACAAGAATTTGCACTCACACTGCAATCTACGGGCCGAGCGGCCACAAAGCCATCCACGGCCGGCGAGGCGACAATCCACAGGGCGTGTCGCGGGGTTTGCGGCAGCCCGAGCAAGGGGAGGATGAGAGCGGACAAACGCGTACCAATGATCGCGAATGGACAGACTTTCATGCGACTGAGCATCCGCAACCAGCTCGACGGCACGATTCTCTCGGTGTCCCGCGGCGAGGCGATGGCCGCCGTGAAGGCCCGGCTCGCCAGCGGCCAGGAGCTGACCGCGGCGATCACCCGCGAGAGCGCCGACGACCTCCAGCTGATCGCCGGCCAGCCGGTCACGATGCTGGTGAAGTCGACCGACGTCGCGCTCGCCACGGGCGCGGTCGGCGACCTGAGCATCCGCAACCAGCTCCCGGGACGGATCACCTCGCTCACCGGCGGCGCCGCGATGACCACGCTCAAGGTGGCGGTCGACGGCGGCGGCGCGCTGACCGCGGTGGTCACCAACGACGCCGTCAACGACCTCGACCTCAGCGAGGGCGACGAGGTGCTGGCGCTGGTGAAGGCCACCGAGGTGAGCGTCGCGATCGACTAGGCGGTTAAGCTCGCCGGCATGCATCGCAGCGCGTATCTCGAGGCGGCCGCCGTCGCCGTCGACCTGCTCGCCGACCCGGCGGTGGCGAAGAACTGGGCCGAGCCGAGCGCCCTGGCCGAGTTCAGCGTCGGCGGCCTCGCCGGGCACCTGGCCCGCCAGATCCACCTCGTCGCCGAGCTGGTCGACGCGCCGGCCGCCGACGGTGTCGTCGTGCAGGTGCGCTCCTGCGGCATCTGCGGCACCGACCTGCAC
>NZ_JBFAIU010000241.1:1718-11794 GCF_040654855.1 Asanoa sp. NPDC050611 | reverse complement strand
CTTCACCCGGATACAACAGCGGTATCCGGGCAAAGCCGCCGCACGCCCAGCCGACACCTGGACTCCGCCTCGCCTCGACCCCAGATACGAAACAGGGCCTAGTCGAGGCGGATGGTCACCAGCGCGCCGGACAGTTCCTGCTCGGTTTTCCGGCCCACGTCGTGGCCGGCGACCATGATCCCGTAGTCGGTCGGACCCAGCGGCACGTCACTGACCGAGAACGAGAACCGGCAGGTGCCGTCGTCCAGGGCCTGTGGGACGGCCAGCTCCCCGGTGGCAGCCGACCCGCCGGCGCCGGTGATCACCACGGCGGCGCCCTCGACGACGTCGGCCCGGGCTCCGGTGCCGGCGCAGCCGCCATGGCCGTCCGGCGTGAAGGAGCCGCCGAGCACCACCGCGCCGGAGACCATGAAGCTGCCGAGGACGATCGGCAGGGCCGGCAGGCTCGGCGTCGCCGCGGGGTCGTCGCGCGCCGACATGGTGACGCGGAACATGCCGACGGCGAGCACGAGCCCGACAAGGGCACCCGCCCACGTCCAGCGGGAACCCGGCGGGGTCGGCTCGGTCTGCGACGGTTGCACGCCGGAAGTGTCCCGGCCGGAGTTGATCTCCGCAACCCCGTTCGTCGCGCCCTTACGTGCCGCTCCGGCGGAAGACCTCGCCGCAGACGCCGACGCAGCGCGCGAGCAGCACGTCCGCGGTGGGCACGTCCCTCGTGGTGAACAGGAGGACCGCCCGGTCGACGCGTTCGACCGGGCCGGTCCACGCCGCCGCCGACAGCGCCCGCTCGAAGGCGTCGCTGCCGGGATGGGACAGGTCGAAGAGGGTCAGGGCCTCGTCGCCGAAGCTCACCGTCCACTCCCGACCGTCCCGGGTGCAGACGGCCAGGGAGGACAGGAGGTGCTCCAGCGCCGGCGGCAGCCCCGCGACCGCCGCGGCCACCGCGGGCCGCCCGGCCAGCGTGTCGCCGTCGTAGACGTCCCAGCCGTCGCTGGTGCGGTAGGGCCGGACACCGTCGACCGCGTACGCGGGACGGGAGCGTCGAAACATGGTCTGTCAGCCGGTGGCGCGGCGGGCGACGATGTGTCGGGCGGTCGGGCGGTGGTGCCATTCGCCGGGCGGCGAGTCGCGCAGGAACTCCGCGCGCAGCCGGGTGACGAAGGCGTCGCCGCGGGCGGTGGCCAACGGGCGCAACGGACCCGAGCGCGTGTACGCCTCGAAGAAGGTCGCCGCGTCCGGGTGGGACATCGGATGCGACACCGCCTCGTCGCTCTCGACCGCCACGCCCTGTGCGGTCACGGCGGGCGCCAACTCGCGCTCCCACGCGCCGTCACCGCGCCCCACGTGCGCGCCGACGACGGCCGCGACGCGGGCGAATGGCCCGTCGTCCTCCGTCCGCGCCGGCCAGTAGACCACCGACAGGCGACCGCCCGGGAGCAACGCCGCCGCCCACGAGGCGATGGCTTCCGCCGGGGCGGGCAGCTGTTGCAGGCCGAAGACCGAGACGACGGCGGCGGCGGAGCGTGGGTCGAGAGTGGAGGCATCGCCCTCGACGACCCGTACGCGGGCGAAGGGTTCGGCTCGTTCGCGGGCCAGGCGAACCATCCCCGCGGACAGGTCGATGCCGACGAGATCCCGGTCGGGCAGCTGCGTCACGAGCGCGTCCAGCTCCGGGAACGTGCCGCAGCACGGCACCAGGACCGGCCCGTCGGGCAGGTCCTTCGGGAGCGCCCGCACCGCGGCGGCGACCCACGGCGCGAACCGCGGCACGTAGTAACGCTCGTATCCCTCGGCCGCCTCGTCCCAGCCGCGGGCGAGCCGGGCGAGCTGTTCCGCGCGACCGTCGGTGACCATTCCGTAAGGTCTATCACCAACAGCGACCGGACAGGGGGGATGGTCATGATCGACCTATCGGGGGACCCGCCAGCTGCTCTACCGCCGCCCACCTCGACGCTGGCGCGGATGTCGCGGCGACAGCTGCTGCTGGCCGGCCTTTGTGGACTCGCCGGTGGCGCCGCGGGTGCGTACGGAATCGTGTCGCTGTCCGCCGGCGATGATCCCGCCACCGCCGCCGACAGCGTCACCACCGTCGACCCGGCCGGCGATCCCGAGCGGTTCGTCGACCTGGCGACGCTCGGCCCGGCGGTCACGGTGGCGATCGGGCGGTCGGGGCGGTGCGCGGTCACCGTCGGCGCCACCATCGCGTACGGCTCGACGGAGGTCGACGTCCTGTCGCAGGCCGGCGCGATGTCGTTCGAGGCGAGCGGCGCCAACGAGATCCCGCCGAGCCTGGAGCGGGCGGCCCGGTCGGCGCTGTCGCTCGGCGGCGTGGAGGTGCCGTTCTCGGTCACCCAGCCGGTCGCCTCGACGACGATCCTCGAAAACCTCCGGCCGGGCCGCACCACGTTCACGGCCAAGTACCGGACCGAGGGCGGGTCGCCGGTGCCGGTTTTCTTTAGCTACCGGTCCATCCTGGTCACGCCGCTCTAGGCGCCAGTTGGAGCACGTCGTCCAGGGCGAGGCTCGCGCCCCGGGCGGTGAGGCGGCGGTACGGCTCCTCGCCGAGGCGCGTCCGCAGGTGCTCGGCGGTCTCGGAATGCGCCTCCTGGTCGATGCCCCAGACCGGCGAGCCGAGCGTCCCGCGTACGCCCTGCGCCGCACCGAACAGCGTCGCCGCGCGGTCGGTGTCGCCCGTGCGCTCCGCCACCGCGGCGAGCGCGTCGAGCACCCGCGGGATCGTCTCCCGGCTGCCGAGCGCGACGGCCATGTCGAGCGCCTCGGCCAGCTCGCGGCGCGCCGACGCCATCCTGCCCTGGCGCACGTGCGCCCAGCCCTGGCAGACGAGCCCGTTGCTGACGAGGACGTCGTCGTCCATCTCGCGGGCGCGGTCGATGCCTTCCCGCAGCGGCGGCAGGGACTCGTCCACGAGGTGGGTCGTCACGCGGGCCACGCCGAGCGCGAGCAGCGCGAACGTCAGCCACCAGCCGGCGCCGTCGAGCCGGCGGAACGTCTCGACGGTCTCGACGAGGCGCTGTTCGCAGCCAGGATCGTCGGGTGCGTCGATGACCGCCAGCGCGACCTCCGCGGTCGCCGCCCCGCGCGCGTCTCCCCGCGCGGCGAACCGGTCGCGGGCGGGCGGCAGCACGTCCTTGGCGCGGTCGTAGTCCGCGCGCAGGAACGCCATCATGCCGAGCACGAGCCGGGCGTTCGCCTGGTTGTCCGCCGACAGCGTCGCGCCGGCCGCCAGCGCCTTCTCCATCGCGTCCTCGACGTCGGTGGCCAGCGCCTGGGTGAACAGCAGCGGCCAGATCGCCGACGCCATCCGTACCGCCGAGTCGGGGTCGTCGTCGGCCAGGAACCAGCGCAGCGCCGCCCGGAAGTTGTCGTTGTCGGCGACGCACTGCTGCACGAGCGGCCGGATCTTCGCGTTGGCGGCGACCGCGGCACCGACGTCCAGGGTCTGCTGGCGGAAGTACCCGGCGTGCCGCTGCCGCAGCCGCTCGGCTTCGCCCTCCTCCTCGAGCCGGGCGGTCGCGAAGTCCCGCACGACCTGGAGCATGGCGAACCGGGGCTCGCCGTGCACGGAGTGGTCCGGCCGCAGCAGCGCCTTGTCCACAAGGGACGACACCTGGTCGAAGACCGGTGCGTCGCAGATCGTCTCGGCCGCGTCCAGGCGGAAGCTGCCCGCGAAGACACCCAGCTGCGTGAACAGCGTGCGATCGGGCTGCTCCAGCAGGTCGTAGCTCCAGGCGATCGTCGAGTGCAGCGTCCGCTGGCGCGAGGGCAGGTCGCGGGCGCCGGCGCCGAGCGTGTCGAGGCTGCGGTCGAGGCGGGCGAGCAGGTC
This sequence comes from Asanoa sp. NPDC050611, assembly GCF_040654855.1. NCBI lineage: Bacteria > Bacillati > Actinomycetota > Actinomycetes > Micromonosporales > Micromonosporaceae > Asanoa > Asanoa sp. NPDC050611. The sequence goes on along the minus strand of NZ_JBFAIU010000241.1, from coordinate 7,950 downwards.
GTCGAGGTCGAGGATCCGGGCCCGCGGTGCGGCCAGCTCGATGGCCAGCGGCAGGCCGTCGAGCCGGCGGCAGATCTCGGCGATGGTACGCACCTCGGCCTCGTCGAGCGTCAGGTGCGCGCCGGCCGCGGCGGCCCGGTCGGCGAAGAGCTGGACCGCGTCGGAGCGCTTCGCGGCGTCGGCGCTGTCGGACCAGTCGGGCACGCCCAGGGTCGGCACCTCGAACACGTGCTCGCCGCTGATGTGCAGCGGCTCGCGGCTGGTCACCAGGACGGTCAGGCGGGTGGTGCGCGCGACCAGCTCGGCGACCACCGGTGCCACGTCGACGACGTGTTCGAAGCTGTCCAGGAGCAGCAGGTTGTGGTGCCCGTCGACGGACCCGACCACCGCGTCGAGCAGTGACAGGCCCGGTGTCTCGGGCACGCCGAGCGCGGCGGCCACGGCGGGCGGCACCTGGCGGGCGGCGGAGAGCTGGTCGAGGTCGACGGTCGCGACCGACTCGAACTCCGGCGCGACCGACGCCACCAGCTCGACCGCCAGGCGGGTCTTGCCGATGCCGCCGGGCCCGATGAGCGTGAGCACGCGGGTCGACCCGATCAGGGACCGCAGCGCCTCCAGCTCGGCGTGGCGGCCGATGAACCTGTTGGTGGCCGTCAGCCGGCGCAGGGCGTCGCCCCGGGCCCCGGCGGCCGGCGGGGGAGGGGGAGCGGGTGCCCGCTCGGCGCCGAAGCGTTCGCTGAGCAGCAGTGCCAGGTCGCCGCCGATGATGCCGACCAGCTCCCGGGGGTGTTTGAACGTGCGGTAGGAGACGCCGCCGTGTGCGACCCGGTCGAGCATCTCGGCCAGCCGGGGCTCGCGGTGCGGTGCCGGCCGCTGGACGTAGACGAGCTGCGGCTTGTCGCCGGCGGCGAGGAACTCGTCCTCGAGCCCGGAGACGGACCGGCCCGGCTCGACGGTGCCGTAGCTCTCGCCGTAGATCGCGACGAACACGTCGCTCTGGGCCAGATAGGCCAGATACAGATCGCGCGGCGGGTACGGTCGCGCGCCCAGCTCGAACATCACGGGCGTGAGGTGCAGCTGCTCGATGGCGCGACGCGCGGCGACCCGGGCGTCCGCCAGCTCGTTCATCGTGGAGCTGACGAAGACGCGAAGCCGCTGGTCCGGAGTGCGGATCTCGGTCATGGTGGCCGCCTGTGGCCAGCCTAACGTGGCCGCCCGCGGCGGCGCGGTGCTTTCAAACGGAAGAACCGGCATGAACGCCCCAGGCGTCCGCCTGTCACGAATCGCGGGCCTGCGTGGTCCACCTGATGCGAACCGAACCCGCAGGGAGATGAGCTGATGGCCCGCCTGCCCACCACCTTCTGCGCGGTCGTCACGGAACGGCGGCTGCTCTGGATGCTCGCCTACCGTCTGCTCGCCTCGCCGAGCGCGGCGGAGCAGGCCGTGCGCGAGACCTACACCCGCTGGTACACGCTGCCGGCCGCCGCACAGGACCGGGTCGACAATCCGCTGTCCTGGCTCGTCGGAACCCTGGTGCGGGTCTGCGTCGTAGGCCGGCCCCGCCCGGGTATCTGCGTAGGCGTCGGAGCGCGGCGGTACAGGGCACAACGATGAGGCGGGCGGTCATGGTGGGGCCAGAGAAGACGATGGCGGAGGCGGTGGCGGCGTTCGACGCCGTACGGCCGCGGCTGTTCGGGATCGCCTACCGGATGCTCGGCAGCGTCGCGGACGCGGAGGACGTCGTGCACGACGCCTGGCTGCGCTGGCAGCTGACGGACCGCGACCAGGTGCGGGACCCGGACGGCTTCCTGATCACGACGACCTCGCGGCTCGCGATCAACGCGGCCACGTCCGCGCGCGCCCGGCGGGAGGTCTACCCCGGACAGTGGCTGCCCGAGCCCGTCGACACCGCCGCCGACCCGATCCTCCAGGCCGAACGCGACGAGTCGGTCGAGCTGGCCATGCTCCTCCTGCTCGAACGGCTCTCCCCGGTCGAGCGGGCCGTGTACGTGCTGCGCGAGGCGTTCGACTACCCGTTCAAGCAGATCGGTGAGGTGCTCGGCACCAGTGAGGCGAACGCGCGGCAGATCGGCCGCCGCGCCCGGGTGCACCTGGCCGAGGAGCGGCACGACCCGGTCGCCCGCGCGGACCACGGCAAGCTCCTGCGGTCGTTCCTCGCGGCCGCCCGCGCCGGTGACCTCGACCAGCTCGAGAAGCTGCTCGCCGAGACCGCCGTCTCGTACGCCGACGGCGGTGGCACCGTCCGGGCCGCCCCCATGCCGATCATCGGGCGGGAGAACGTGGCGCGCTACCTCGTCGGCGTGCTGGCGAAGTTCGGCCGCGACCTCACGTTCGAGATCGTCGAGTCCAACGGCCAGCCGGCGGTGCTGGCCTCGCGCGACGGCACGGCGGTCGCGCTGCTCGCCGTCGACGCGTCGGACGAGGGCATCGAACGCGTGCTGCTCACCCTGAACCCCGCGAAACTCGCGCGCTTCCAACCGATGGACGGAGAACGATGAAGATCGGAAACAACGAGATCCAGCTGCTGGGTACGGCGCTGCCGCCGGACCTGCCCGCGGGCTCGCACGTGATGACCGCGACGATCGAGCTGCCACCGGGCGACCCGGGCTCACCGCCGCACCGGCACTCCGGACCGGTGTTCGGCTACCTGCTCGAGGGCGAGATGGTGTTCGAGTTGGAAGGCGAGCCGGAGCGGGTGATCAAGGCCGGCGAGGCGTTCTGGGAGCCGGGCGGGGACGTCATCCACTACCAGGCCGCCAACAACCTGCCCGACCGTACGACGACGTTCCTGGTCGTGATGGTCTGCGCCCCCGACCAGGAGATGCTGGTGTACGTCAGCCCCGAGGAGCTCGAGGCGCGCAAGGACCGTCGGGCGCCGAGGGGGGCCTGACGCATGCGGATCCTGCTCGCCGGCTCGACCGGCGTCCTCGGCCGGCGGATCGCGCCGCGGCTGACCGCGTCGGGGCACGAGGTGATCGGGCTCGCGCGCACCGGGCCGCATCCCGTCGACGTGTTCGACCGCGACGCGGTGCTGGCCGCCGTCGCGGCCGCCCGGCCCGACGTGGTGATGCACCAGCTCACGAACCTGAGCACCGGCGACACCGCCGCGAACGCGACGCTGCGCCGGGAGGGCACGCGGAACCTGGTTGACGCCGCGCTCGCCGCCGGCGTGCGGCGGATCGTGGCGCAGAGCATCGCCTGGGCGTACGAGCCGGGCCCCGATCCCGCGACCGAGCAGACGCCGCTGGACGTGCACGCGCCTGGGGCGCGGGCGACCTCGGTGGGCGGTGTGCTCGGCGTCGAGTCCGCGGTGCGGGAGGCGCCCGAGTGGGTCGCGCTGCGCTACGGCACGCTCTACGGCCCGGACACGTGGTACAGCCGCGGCGGGCTGATGACGCGGCTCGTGCCGGCCGGGAAGGTGCCCGCGAGTGCGGACGTGAGCAGCCTGCTGCACGTCGACGACGCCGCGGCGGCTGCGGTCGCGGCGCTGGACTGGCCGAGCGGGCCGGTCAACGTCTGCGACGACACACCCGCCGCGGCCACGCTGTGGGTGCCGGCGTTCTGCGCGGCGGTCGACGTGCCCGCGCCGCCGGTGGTCGAGGGGGAGCGGCAGGGCTGGGCGCGGGGTGCGAGCAACCGCCACGCCCGCGAGGACCTCGGCTGGGAGCCGACGTATCCGTCGTGGCGGGCCGGGTTCGCCACGCTCTGACTCTGGGGGAGTAATGACGGCTGTGCTGAGCGACGACTACGCGCGCTTCGGGCTGGCGCCCGACGTGGTGGCGGAGTGGGAGGACGGCGCCCGCACCGACGGGAGCGCCGGCTCGTACGAGTGGTGGTACTTCGACGCCCACCTCGACGACGGCGCGAAGGTCGTGGTGGTCTTCATGAACAAGGACCTGGGCGCGGCGAATAGTCCACTGTCGCCGCAGCTGCGGGTCAACCTGGAACTGCCGGACGGCACGACGTCGAACCACGTGCTGGCGATCCCGGCGGCTCAGTGGTCGGCGGAGCGCGGCCGCACCGACGTGCGGATGGGTCCCGGCAACCGGTTCTCGGGTTCCGACCTGCGCACGTACCGGATCCAGGCGGCGGCCGGGTCGCTGTCGGTCGACTTCACACTGACCGCCTCGGTGCCGGCGTGGCGGCCGACCACGGGCCACATGCTCTTCGGCCCGGACGGGCGGCTGGAGTTCAACTGGCTGCCGGCGGTGCCGCAGGGAACCGTGACGGGCTCATACACATTGGACGGTGTACGCCACGGGGCGACGGGCGTGGGCTACCACGACCACAACTGGGGCAACGTCGGCCTCCAGAAGATCATCCACGACTGGTACTGGGGCCGGGGCCAGGCGGGCCCGTACACGGTGATCGCGTCCTTCATCACGGGCGTGGAGAAGTACGGCTTCGCCGAGATCCCCATCTTCATGCTGGCCCGCGACGGCCGGATCATCGCCGACGACCCGGCGAAGACGCGCTTCGAGCGCGAGGGCGTCTACCGGGACCCGAAAACAGGCAAGCCGGTGGCGGCGGTGGTCCGTTACACCTATGTGGACGGCCCGGACACGTATGTCGTCACCTTCGACCGCAAGCGGGACCTGGTCCGCAACCCGCTCACCACGGACCTGCCGTGGCTCAAGCGCGCCGCGGCGCGCCTGGCCCGCTTCGACGGCGCGTACCTGCGCTTCGCGGGTTTGCTGACCATCGCACACCACCGCGACGGCCGGCTGGTCGAACAGGCCACCGACGACGCGATCTGGGAGCTCATGTATTTCGGGCACGCCCGTGGGTGAGTGAGAGCGCGTCGTAGTCGGCGACCGGCCACGGCACCGTGTAGTAGCTGCGCTCGACCGCCCGTTGCAACAGTCGCCGAAGCTCGTCCCCGCCGATCGTGATGAGGTGGAACAGCGCCGGGTTGCCTTGCCGGACGTTCTCCACTACGTAGATCCAGAAGTTCGGGTTGGCCTCGGCCTCGGCCTTCTGCCGTGGCTCCAACCACAGGTCCTCGCCGCGTGCCCATTGGCCGAAGGCCTTGACCTCGATGCTGCGGACGTCGCCCGCCACGTCGGCGGCGGCGCCCGTGCCACGTGTGTCGCGGGACGGTCGCCCCTGCGCGGCCTCCCAGGCGAGAACGAACTTCACGGCGGCGTTCTCGACCGCGCGGTTACCGCTCACGAGCGCCATGACGCAACCGTACGGGCGGACGGTTCCCCCGAACAGGGGCCGATCGCACAAGGTGTGCGACTTGCTGCGTTTCGTGATGCGAACCTCCTGACCAGGGAACTAGCGGCGGGGAGGCGGCGATGGCGGGTTCCACGGATGTCGGCACGGGCGTCGGGTCGGTCGGTGAGCGGCTGCTGCAGGTCGCCTACGGGTCCGAGGAGCGGGCGCGGCGGTTCTACGAGACGCAGATGCTCGACCACCTCAACGAGGTGATGCGCGAGTTCATCGCCCGGCAGGAGATGATGTTCGTCGCCACCGCGGACGGCGACGGTCACTGCGACGCGACGTTCCGCGCCGGGCCGCCGGGGTTCGTCGCCGTGCTCGGCGAGCGGCAGGTCGCCTGGCCCGAGTACCGCGGCAACGGCGTCATGGCCAGCCTCGGCAACATCGCCACCAACGCGCACGCCGGGCTGCTCTTCGTGGACTTCGAGGACTCGATCGGCCTGCACCTCAACGGCCGGGCGACCATCGTGGAGAACGAGGCGGTGCCGCTGCCGCGCGATCCGCTCGCGGGGCGCCGGCCCGAGCGCTGGGTGCGGATCGAGGTCGACGAGGCGTACATCCATTGTCGAAAGCACATCCCGCGCCTGGTCAAGGTCCCCCACGACCGCGCCTGGGGCACGGACAACCCCCGCGCCAAGGGCGGCGACTACTTCAACGTGGCGCGCGACCGCGCCCAGCCCGCGCCCCCACCGGAACCCCCGCGTCGCCGGTGGTGGCAGCGGCTGCTGGACTCCTAGGCGCAGGTCGCCCAGAAGTCGGTGACGACGTCGGCCGTGGCCGGGTCGAACAGGGGAGCAAGGTGACCGGCACCGGGCAGCACCGCCGTGCGGCCGTCCGGGATCTGGGCGGCCCAGGCCGCCGTGTCCTCCGGCGTGCAGATCGGGTCGTCCGCAGCCGTGGCCAGCAGGGTGGGCGCCTTGACCCGCGCGAGCAGCGCGGTGGCGTCCGGGCGGTCGAGACTGATCGAGCGGATCGCCTGGCGCATGCC
>NZ_JBFAIU010000241.1:0-1708 GCF_040654855.1 Asanoa sp. NPDC050611 | reverse complement strand
ATGCCGCGGCGGTCGGCGCGCGTGAACGATGTGCGGACGACGGCGCCGGCGGCCCGGTCGGCGAAGTTCTTGCCCAGGAGCGCGCCGGCCAGGATGCCGGCCACCGGGAGCGGGCCGACCAGGCCGTGCAGGAAGTAGAGCAACCGCACCGAGCGCCGGTCCGCCGGCGGCAGCGCGTGGATCGGGGACGCGATCGCGGTCAGGCTGCGGCAGGCGTCCGGGTGCTCCGCGGCGAAGAAGACGCCGACGTGGCCGCCCCAGGCGTTGCCCAGCCAGTCCACCGGGCCGGTCACGCCCAGGCCGTGCAGCACCTCGCGGGCCGCGACCGCGCAGTCCGACAGGGTGTACGGGCCCGGCGCCGCGCCGCTGCGGCCGTGGCCCGGGCCGTCGATCAGCACCAGCGTCCGCTCGGCGGCCAGCCGCGGCAGCAGGCGCGCCCACGTCGTCGAGTCCACGAACAGGCTGTGCCACAGCACCGCGGGCGGGCCGGAGCCCTCGACCACCACGTTGAGCCGGCCCACGCTGGTCGCCACCGTCGCCATCGCCACACCTCCCGGACAGAAAGCTTCGGAAGCCGAAGCTTCGGTATCCGAAGTATTATCCCGCCGTGAAGCCGACGTCAAGTGACCTGCCGTCCGACCGCGCCGCCGTCGGGCAGCTGCTGGTGCGCCTCCTGCGCCAGTTCCGGGCCGAGATGTTCGAGCCCGCCGCGACCTCCGGCTACGGCGACCTGCGCGAGCCCCACCTGCAGATCTTCGGCAACATCTACGGCGGCGCGCGGCTCACCGAACTGGCCGCCCGGGCCCAGCTCAGCCTGGCCGCCACCTCGGAGCTGGTGAACGACCTGCAGCGGCTGGGCTACCTCGAGCGCCGGCCCGACCCGCAGGACGGCCGGGCCAAGCTGATCGTGCCGACCGCCCGGGGGCGGGCCGCCCTGGCCGACGCGGGCGACCGGGTCGCCGAGATCGAGCAGCACTGGGGTGAGCTGATCGGCCGGGAGCGCTTCGACCAGCTGACCCGCGCGTTGCAGGACCTCCTCGACGCCCTCGAGAAGGGATAGTTCACGCGCGCGTGATAACCATGGTGCCGTGGTCGACTCCGCACTCGTGCTGGGCGCCGGCGGTATCACCGGCATCGCCTGGCAGCTCGGGCTCCTCATCGGACTTCGCGAGGTCGGCGTCGACCTCACCGACGCCGACCTGATCGTCGGCACCTCGGCCGGGTCCGTCACCGGCGCCCTCATCGCATCCGGCCTCGATCCGGTGGACGCCGCGAAGATCGAGGCCCGGCTCGGCGCCGACGACCCGCCGATCCGACCCGACTGGGCCCGCGGCGGAGAGGTGTTCACCCTGCTCGGGGACGAGAGCCGCGATCCCGCCGAGGTACGCGCGCGCGTCGGCGAGCTGGCCCTGGCGGCGGACGTCGGCCCCGAGGAGCCCTACGTCGAGTCCCTGCGCCGCCGCCTGCCGCCGGGTGGCTGGCCCAGCCGCCCGCTGCGCATCACCGGGGTGTCCGCCCACGACGGCACCCCGGTCGTCTGGGACGCCCGCTCCGGCGTCCCGCTTTACCGCGCGGTCGCGGCGAGCTGCGCCGTGCCGTGCATCTTCCCCGCCGTGACGATCGACGGCATCCCCTACATGGACGGCGGCGTCCGCTCCGGCACGAACGCCGACCTCGCCACCGGGGCGGCGCGGGTCGTCGTGCTGGC
>NZ_JBFAIU010000240.1:0-11802 GCF_040654855.1 Asanoa sp. NPDC050611 | reverse complement strand
GCGCGTGGAGGATGCCCACGACGGGCGCGCTGAACGAGGCGAAGGCCAGCGCGATCTGTAGGACCACCAGGCCGACCACGGCCCAGGCCAGAGCCGCCGCTGAACGGGCGTTCGGGTGGCCGTGTCGGCCCGGTGTGGTCGCGCGGGCCGGCGATCGGCACAATTGCCCTCGTGGAGCAGCAGGCCAGCAACGAGGAGATCGTCCAGTCCGCGCAGCGCAGCGAGCGCCGGCCGCGCGACATGGTGATCTCCATGCTCGTCCTGCTGGTGCCGATCCTGCTGGCCTTCGGCGCCTACCGGATCTTCTTCGACGGCCACGACCCGATCGCCGTCGACACCACGGCCGCGATCGACGACGCCCGGCACGCCAACGCGTTCCCGGTGCTCGTGCCGACCGGCCTGCCCGACGACTGGACCACGGTCAGCGCCCGCTGGCAGCAGATCGAGGGCGGCAAGGCGCTGCGGCTGGGCCTGGTCGCGCCCGACGGCAAGGGCGCGCAGGTGCTGCAGACCGACGTCCGGCCCACCCAGATCATCCCGGTCGAGCTGACGTCGGAGGCCCGGGTGACGGGCGACACCCGGATCGCCGGTGCGGCCTGGCAGACGTACGCGACCCGGCCGGGCGAGCGGGCCCTGGTCAAACTCGACCCGGACCGCACGGTCATCGTGGTCGGCCAGGCGAGCGACGCGGACCTGCGTACGCTGGCCGGCTCGTTGAATTGATCTAGGTTGCTACGCTCCCGGATCACGTCGATCCCAGGAGCCCGCCCGTGCCGCTCTCCCGCCGTACCGCGCTGCTCGCGCTGCCCCTCCTGCTGACCGCCTGCTCGGGTCGCGCGCCCGAGGCCGCGCCACCGGCCGCGGCACCGACCAGCGCGGCGCCCTCGCCGTCGCCGTCGCCGATCGACCCGCGGCCGAGGCTCGCGATCGCCGCGCGGGACCTCGCGAAGACCAGCTACAAGATCGTCCAGGTGGATGGCGACGACAAGAGCGTCTGGCAGGTGCACGGGCCGAGCCGGAGCCTGCGGGTGACCCCGTCGGGCGCGCCGGGCGGCACGATCCAGATCGGTCCCGACCGGTGGATCACCGGTGTCCTCGAAGGCGGCGTGCTCAGTGGCCGGAACCGCTGGATCAAGCTGCCCAGGTCGGCCGGTGCGCCGATGCCGGACGTGGTCGCCGCGCGGCTGGTCGCCGCCGCCACCGGCCTCACCGAGACCGCACCGGGCACGTTCACCGGAACCGTGCCGGAGCAGGTCTGCCGGGACGTGCTGCTGTTCGGTGTCGACGCCGCGCAGGTCGTGCTGGCGGAACCGTCGCCGGAGACCGTGCGGTGGGCGGCGACCGGCACGATCACGGTCAAGCTCGACGGCCGTGGCCGGTTCGCCGGGCTCGCGGTCTCGGTGCGGTCCGCCGACGGTCGGACGACGAAGCGGGTGGCGCAAACCTACAGCGACTACGGCAAGGTCGGGCGACCCACGAAACCACCGGCGAAAGACGTCCTAGACCTGCCGGCTTTCCCCAAATAGGAGTTCTTCCGGCCAATCAACCGGGGCGGTGACGCCGCAGGGGCCCGGCTACGCTACGGACCTTCCCTCAAAGAATCCTTGGAGTTTCACCTTGCGTACGTCAAAGCTGGCCGCCGTCTCGGCGGTCGTCCTCTTCGCCCTGGTCGGTTGTGGCCAGGCCAACGAGTCCGGAGCTGGCACGCCCGGCGCCGCGGCGACCTCCGCCCCCGCCGACCCGGCACAGCGGATCGACGCCGCCAGCCGCAAGATGGAGCAGAGCAGCTTCAAGTTCACGATGGAGATCGACGGCATGAAGGCCGAGGGCGTGCGCCACAAGCCCTCGGAGAGCATGCAGATGAAGATGGCCGCGTCCGCCGAGGGCCAGGAGTTCTCGCTCGAGCTCATCCAGATCGACACCGACATGTACATGAAGATGGACCTCGGGCTCGGCGCCGAGGACGACCCCGCGATGCAGGGCATGGCCGACGCGCTCAGCGGCTGGCGCCACGTCACCAAGGAGCAGGCGGAGTCCAGCGTGGGCTCGCTCGCCAAGGCCGGCGCGCAGGCGATGGGCACGAGCCTGGTGAAGGGCGTCACGGGCCTGAAGGAGACCGCGCCCAACACGTTCACCGGCACGGTCGACCTGACCAGCAACACCGACATCGACGTCACCGACGACGAGACGCTCAAGGCGCTCGGTGACAAGGCCAAGGCGATCCCGCTGACCATCACGCTCGACAGCGAGGAGCGGCTGAGCGGGCTCCAGATGGACATCCCCGCCGCCGGCAAGGCCAAGGCGCAGAAGGCGACGTTCAAGTTCTTCGACTTCGAGAACGTCGAGCAGCCGAAGGCGCCCCCGGCGGACCAGATCAAGGAAGGCTGACCGGGCCTGTGCACTCGGCGCCGGCCCCCGACGGGGTCGGCGCCGAGCTGCGTCTAGGCCTCGGCGCCGGCCTGCTGGCGGGCCGCGTCGAGGCGTTCCCGGGCGCCGTCGAGCCAGTGCTGGCAGATGTCGGCGAGCCGCTCGCCGCGCTCCCACAGCGCCAGCGACTCCTCCAGCGAGATGCCGCCCGCCTCGAGCTTCTCGACCACCGACGCCAATTCGGCGCGGGCCTGCTCGTAGCTCAGGTTCTCGTCGGTCACCGGGTCTCCTCCACTGTGGTCGACAGCTCACCGCGGGCCAGCCGTACCCGCAGCACATCGCCCTTGGCCACGTCGGCGGCCGCGCGCACCACGTGCCCGCCGCCGCGCTGGACGATGGCGTAGCCGCGGTCGAGCGTCGCCGCGGGTGACAGCGCGCGCAGCCGGGCCACCGTGTGCCGCAGCTCGTCGCCGGCCGCCCGGATCCGGTGGTCCAGGCTGCGGGCGGCCCGCTCGCGCAGCGCGGTCACGTCGCCGGCCCGGTCGCCGCCTTGTTCGCGGCCTGCTTCTCGATCCTGCCGGTGGCCGTCGCGCTCACCCTCGCGCAGCTCACCGAGAACGCCGGCGGGCTGGGCGGGGCCACCCGGGCGGGGCTCGCCGGCTGGCTGCTCGCCCACGGCGTCCCGCTGGGCACGTCGCTCGGCCCGCTCGGCCTGGCGCCGCTCGCGGTCGGCGCGTTCGCCGCCTGGCGGGTCAGCCGCGCCGGGGTGCACACCAGCCGGGCGTACGGCATCGCGCAGCGCGGCACACCGGTGCAGGCGGCCAAGGTGGCCGGCACGGTCGGGCTCGGGTACGGCGTCGTCGGCGCGGCCGCCGCGCTGCTCGTCGACAAGCCCGGGCTCGAGGTGTCCGCGCTGCGCGCCTTCCTCCAACTCCTCGTCTTCGGCACGCTGGCCGCGCTCGTCGGCGCGCTGCGGGTGACGGGCGCCCTGCGGGTCACCGCGGTGCGCATGCCGGCCGTGCTGCGCGACGGGATCCGCACGGGCGTCGTCGGCGCGGTGCTGGTGCTCGGCACGGGTGCGGCGATGGCCGGCCTGTCGGTGGCGCTCAGCGGTGGCGAGGCGGGCGACATCCTCGGCGCCTACCGCACCGGGGTCGCCGGTCAGGTGGGCATCACGCTGATCTGCCTCGCGTACGCGCCGAACGCCGCGATCTGGGCGGCCGCGTACCTCCTCGGCCCGGGTTTCGCGGTCGGTGTGGACACGACCGTGCGGACCACCGAGGTCGACGTCGGCACGTTGCTGCCGTTGCCGCTGGCCGCCGGCATCCCCAAGGGACCCGTGGGTGGGCTGGGCGCGCTGTTGCTGGCCGTGCCGCTGGTGGCCGGCATGATCGCGGGCTGGTTGCTGGCCCGCCGGGTGCTGCGGCTGCGGGCGGGCGACGCGTACGGCCGGCACCGCTCGTGGGGTTCGCTGGTCGGTGCCGCCGCGGTCGGCGGCCCGGTGGCGGGCGTGCTGCTCGGCGCCGCCGCGCTGGTGTCCCGCGGGCCGGTCGGTGGGCCCCGGCTCGCCGAGATGGGGCCCGTGCCGTGGCAGGTCGCCCTCGCAGGCGCGGTCGTGGTGACCGTCGGCGCGACCGTCGGCGCCGCGGCGACCCGGGCCCTCGCCGGCCCCTGAGGGAGCGCGGCGAGGGCCGGTCAGTGGGTCAGTTGCCGACGCCGGGCAGGTCGACGACGCTGAACACGACGCCGAGCAGCAGCGACAGCACGGCCAGGCCGGCGCCGACGATGCCGCAGATGAAGCCGGCCTGGGCCTGGCCGCGGTTGTTCGCGAGGCCCTGAGCCGCCTTCTGCTTGCCGAGGTGGCCGAGCACGGCACCGGCGATGCCGGCCGCGAGGCCGACCGGCCAGCAGCACACGAGCGGGATCGACGCGATGCCGATGATCAGCGCCAGGAGGCCCAGCGTGTTGTTCTGCGGTTGGGTCGGCGGGCCGTACCCCTGTGGCGGGTATGGGTTGGTCACGGGAATGTCCCTCCAGGCTAGTTAGCCTGCCGATATTCCTGGAAGATCATCACTGCGTCAAGACCGGTCGCAAGGGGCGGACAACCAGGCCGGTAGTGTCTGTGTACGTGCCCGCGTCCGCTCGCCTCGTGGTCCTGATCTCCGGCTCCGGCAGCAACCTGGCCGCGCTGCTCGATGCCGCCGCCGATCCCGGCTACGGCGCGACGGTGGTCGCCGTCGGCGCCGACCGCGACGGCATCGCCGGGCTCGACCGGGCCACCGCCGCCGGCCTGCCCACCTTCGTCGAACGGGTGAAGGACCACCCGTCGCGCGAGTCCTGGGACGCCGCGCTGACCCAGCGGGTCGCCGAGCACAAGCCCGACCTGGTCATCTCGGCGGGCTTCCTCAAGCTCGTCGGCGACCAGTTCCTCGGCGCCTTCGGCGACCGCTACCTCAACACGCACAACGCGCTGCTGCCGGCGTTCCCGGGGATACACGGCCCGCGCGACGCGCTCGCCTACGGGGTCAAGCTGGCCGGCGCGACGCTGTTCTTCGTCGACGCGGGTGTCGACACCGGACCGATCGTCGCCCAGGTGGCCGTGCCGGTCCTCGACGACGACACCGAGGAGACGCTCACCGAGCGCATCAAGGTCGCCGAGCGCAGACAGCTCGTCGACACCGTCGGCCGCCTGGTCCGCGAGGGCTGGACCATCACCGGAAGGAAGGTCACCATCCCATGAACGACGACGCGCGGCGGCCGCTGCGGCGTGCCCTGGTCAGTGTGTACGACAAGACCGGGCTGCCCGAGCTCGCGAAAGCCCTGCACGCCGGCGGGGTGGAGATCGTGTCCACGGGCTCCACGGCCGCGGCGATCGCGGCCGCCGGCGTGCCGGTGACCAAGGTGGAGGACCTGACCGGCTTCCCGGAGGTGCTCGACGGCCGGGTGAAGACCCTGCACCCGCGGGTGCACGCGGGCCTGCTCGCCGACACCCGCCTGCCCGCGCACGTCGAGCAGCTCGCCGGCCTCGACATCGCGCCGTTCGAGCTGCTGGTGTCCAACCTGTACCCGTTCCAGGAGACCGTCGCCTCGGGCGCGTCCGTCGACGAGTGCATCGAGCAGATCGACATCGGCGGTCCGGCCATGGTCCGCGCGGCCGCCAAGAACCACGCCTCGGTGGCCGTGGTGACGTCGCCCGCGGCGTACCCGATGGTGCGCTCCGCCCTGTCGGACGGCGGTTTCACCCTGGCCGAGCGGCGCGCGCTGGCGGCCAGGGCGTTCGCCGACATCGCCGACTACGACGTCGCGGTTGCGGACTTCTTCGCGACCACGGTGGCGCCCGCGGAGTGGCCGACCTTCGCCGGGCTCACGCTGCACGTCGAGACGCCGCTGCGGTACGGCGAGAACCCGCACCAGCAGGCGGCCCTCTACACCAACCCGTCGGCGCCGGCCGGCCTCGCGCAGGCCGAGCAGCTGCACGGCAAGGAGATGTCCTACAACAACTACGTCGACGCGGACGCGGCCTGGCGCTCGGCGCACGACTTCGACGCGCCGGCGGTCGCGATCATCAAGCACGCGAACCCGTGCGGCATCGCGGTCGGCGACGACGTGGCCGAGGCGCACCGCAAGGCGCACGCCTGCGACCCGGTCTCCGCGTACGGCGGCGTGATCGCGGTCAACCGGGAGGTGAGCGTCGAGCTGGCCGAGCAGATCGCGGAGATCTTCACCGAGGTGCTGGTCGCGCCGGCGTTCGCGGACGGCGCGCTCGAGGTGCTGAGCCGCAAGAAGAGCATCCGGCTGCTGAAGGCGCCGGCGTTCGCGCCGCTGCCGGCCGAGTGGCGGCCGATCACCGGCGGCGTGCTGGTGCAGATGCGCGACGCGATCGACGCGCCGGGCGACGACCCGGCGGCGTGGCGCCTCGCGGTCGGCACGCCGGCCTCCGACGACGTGCTGGCCGACCTGGCGTTCGCCTGGCGGGCGGTCCGTTCCGTGAAGTCCAACGCGATCCTGCTGGCGCACGACGGTGCCTCGGTGGGCGTCGGCATGGGCCAGGTGAACCGGGTGGACTCGGCGCGGTTGGCGGTGACCCGGGCCGGCGCCGAGCGGGCGGCGGGCGCGGTCGCGGCGTCGGACGCGTTCTTCCCGTTCGCGGACGGCTTCCAGATCCTGGCCGACGCGGGCGTCCGCGCGGTGGTCCAGCCGGGCGGCTCGATGCGGGACGAGGAAGTGATCGCGGCGGCCGAGGCGGCCGGGGTGACGATGTACTTCACCGGAGCCCGCCACTTCTATCACTAGGCAACGGTCAGCCGCAGCTCACCTTTCTCGCCGCTGGTCCGCTGCGCGGTGATGGTCCAGCAGCCGGGTTTCGGGAAGAGGAGCCCGGTGCCGTACTCGGTGCCGGGCCGTTCCCAGGTGCTGCTGCCGTGCCCGTCCGGGCCCCAGACCAGGGTGGCCGTCGCGGCGTCGGGTCCGGTGGCGCCGATGGTGAAGTCGCCGGACCCGCCTATCTTCCAGACGATCTTCGTCTCGGTGTTGGCGACCACCGGTGCCGGCTGGCCGGGCCTGGGGAAGAACAGCGCCCAGAGGGAGCCGGAGCCCTGCATCTCCCCGTTGACCGGGGAGCCGCAGGGCGTCGGCGGTGGCGTCGGCGCGGGGTCCCGGTCCCCCGAACAGCCCCCCGCCAGTGCCAGCAACAAGCAGGCCAGCACCACACCCGGACGCCGCGCAATCGTCACCATGTACGAACAGAGCCGCGGCGCCGGGCGTGGGTTCCCGGGTCAGCGGGCGAGCGCGCGCTCCAGCTCTGACTTGCTCATGCTGGACCGGCCCTGGATGTTGCGCTTCTTGGCCTCGTTGTAGAGCTGTTCCTTGGTGCGGCCCTGCGCGCCGCTGTGGGACCGCTTGCCGCCCCGGTGCCCGGACGACACGTCCTTGACCGAGGACCGGCTGGCGGTACGCGACTCACCGGACCGGGCCCGCTCCTTGTTGACCGTCCGGGCGGCGATCTCCTCGGCCCGCCCCGAGGACCCGCCGCGCTTCTTGACGCTTTCCTTGATGTGCTTGTACTGCCGCTCCCGCTTCGGGCTCGCTCCTGCCGGCATGGCCGCCTCCTTCCGAAAGGCCTGACGACGTTGGGGTTTCCCCACCGGCCCGGACTCAAACGGCGGCGGTGACCAGGTGCACCTCGATCGGTGCGGCGACCCCGCCGGTCGCGTCGACGAAGGGCGCCAGCTCCGCGCGGCAGTCGGCGACCATGCGGGCGCGGACGTCCGGCCCGACGCTGTCCGCGAACGGCAGCAGCTCGGCGGCCAGGAACGTGTCGAGGTCCGGGGACCGGGTCGCGCCCAGCCAGCTCTCGAACCGCGCGATCCGCAGCCCGGCCCGCTCGAACAGGTCGCGCAGCAGCGCCGGCTCGCCGACGGCGAAGTAGGCGCCGAGCAGGTCCCGCGCCGCGCCGCCGGCGTGCCGGGCGAGCACGTCGGCCAGCGCCAGGTAGCCCGCGCTCGCCGCGAGCCGCCCGGGCACCTGGACCACGACGACGCGGCCGGCCACCCGACCCATCTCCCGCAGGGCGGCCACCCGGTCGCCGAAGAACATCAGCGCCGCCTGCGAGACCACGGCGTCGAACGAGTCGTCGCCGAACGGCAGCCGGGTCGCGTCGCCCACCTCCCACCGCAGGTCGGGCCGCACCCGCCGGGCGACGGCGAGCATGGCCTCGTTGACGTCGACGCCGACGACGGTCCCGCCCCGCGCGGCGGCCGCCCGCGCCACGACCCCGGTGCCGCAGGCGACGTCGAGCACCCGATCGCCGGGACCCACCCCGGCGGCCGCCACCGCCCTGGTCGCCCACGCGGTGAACAACGCGGGCACCATCGTCGCCTCGTAGAACTCCGCCGCCCGCCTGGACAGCGCGTAGTCGTGCTCGGCCATGCCGACAGCCAACTCCGCCGCGGCGGACCGCCCAGCCAGGCGCGCGACAGATCAGGCGATGACCTGGTGCAGTTCCGCGTAGTGGCAGGCCGACGGGTGGGGGTCCACGGCGCGCTGGGACAGTGGTGGTTCCTCGCTCGCGCACCGCGGTTGGGCCTTCCAGCAGCGCGTGCGGAACCGGCAGCCGCTCGGTGGGTCCGCCGGCGACGGGACGTCGCCGGTCAGGCGGATGATCTGGCGGCGCGCCCGGGCCGTCGGGTCCGGCACCGGCACCGCGGACAGCAGCGCCTGGGTGTACGGGTGGGTCGGGCGCAGGTAGACCTGGTCCGCGGTGCCCGTCTCGACGATCCGGCCGAGGTACATCACCGCGATCCGGTCGCTGATGTGCCGGACCACCGACAGGTCGTGCGCGATGAAGATGTAGGCCAGCCCCAGCTCGTCCTGCAGCCGTTCCAGCAGGTTGACCACCTGGGCCTGCACCGACACGTCGAGCGCCGACACCGGCTCGTCGCAGATGATCACGTCGGGGCGCAGGGCCAGCGCGCGGGCGATGCCGATGCGCTGGCGTTGGCCGCCCGAGAACTGGTGCGGGTAGCGGTTCGCGTGTTCCGGCGCCAGGCCCACCTGCTCGAGCAGCTCCCGCACCGCCCGGTCGCGGTTGCCCTTCGGGGCCGCGTCGGGGTGGATCTCGAACGGCTCGCCGACGATGTCGGCGACCGTCATCCGCGGGTTGAGCGAGGTATAGGGGTCCTGCATGACCATCTGCATGCTGCGCCGCAGCCGCCGCAGGTCGCTGGCCCGCATCCGGAACAGGTCGTGCCCCTTGACCAGCCCACCTCGTGGCCGTGGGTCAGCGCGACCACCCGGCTGACCCCGGCCCGGCGGCGCAGGCCGTCGGCCAGCAGGCCCAGCGGCGCGGCCGCGCCGAACCAGACGGTGTCGCACTCGTGTGCCCGGGCCAGCTCCGCCGCCCGCCGGGCGACCCTGGGCGTCGGCAGGAGGATCCCGGTCGACTCGCGGACCACCTCGAACGGCTGGTCGGCGTCGAACTTCTCGGCGCCCCGCCAGGTCGACGCGTAGACCACCACCGAGCCCGCCGGCTGCCGGACGGCGAGCTGGTGCACGAACTTCTGGATGCCGCCGGGTCGGGGCGGGAAGTCGTTGGTGACGAGCAGTGTGCGACTCACCGGTCTGGCCTTTCGCCGCGGGCGTAGGCGCGGGCCGCGGCCATGCGCTCCACGGTGGACGGATGGGACGCGCCGTAGAGGTATTCCCACCGCGGCGGGTCGGGGTCGCCGAGGTTGACCGCGGAGAGCCGGGCCTGCATCGCCTCGAACGTGCCCGGGTCGTTGGTCAGCGCCAGCGCGTGCGCGTCGGCCCGGGCCTCCGTGCGGCGCGACAGCAGCGCCTGTGCCGGCGAGGAGACCAGGCCCGCGATCGCCACCACGGCCAGCAGCAGCGCGAACGCCCGCGGCTCGGCGATCGACGTGACGCCCGCGGTGCGTAGCAGGCCCGTCCAGCTGCCGAGCAGGAACAGCGTGACCACCGCGAGCGCCGCGCCCAGCGCGCCGATCAGCGTGCCGGTGAAGACGTCGCGGTCCTTGGCGTGGCCCAGCTCGTGTGCCACCACGCTGACCACCTCGGCCGGCGGTGCCTCGCGCAGCAGCGTGTCGTAGACCACGATGCGCCGGGTCGGGCCGAGGCCGGAGACATAGGCGTTGACCTGGCGGGTGCGCCGGGACGCGTCGGCGACCAGGACGTCGCGGACCGGGACGCCGTCGTTGCGGGCGAGCTGGACCAGCTCGGTGCGCAGCGGTCCGTCGGCCATCGGGGTGAACTTGTTGAACACCGGCTCGACCAGCACCGGCAGCACGAACGAGAGCAGCACCACGAGTGCCGCCGCGCCGGCCGCGCCCCACGCCCACCACCAGCGGGGCGCGAAGTGGGTGATCGTGTAGAAGCCGAGCAGCGCGACCACGCCGATCACGGCGGACACCGCCCAGCCCTTGAGCAGGTCGACGGTCCAGCCGCCCCAGCCCTGCGTGGACAGGCCGTAGCGGGAGACGACCGTGTGCCGCCACGCGGCGAACGGCAGCGTGACCAGGTCAGCGACCAGCACGACGACGAGGCCGCCGAGGACGGCCTGGGCGACCCAGTTGCCCCCGAACGGGCGACCGACCGCCTCGATCAGCCGCGCGCCGAGCGGGCTCAGGCCCAGCGCCAGCGCGACCACGAGACCGATCAGCAGGCCGCCGTAGCCGGCGGGGCGCAGGGCCGCGCGGAACGCCTTGCCCGTGGCGACCTGCTCGGCCGGCAGCGAGCGGAGCGCCGCCACCTGGTCGGGCCGCGGTGCCGGCGGGCGTTGCCAGGGGACGAGGACGAGCACGGCGACGGCCAGCGCGACCGCGAGCACGCCGAAGGCGACCACCGCCCACGTGCGTGGCGTCATCCGGCCCACCTCCCGCTGGCAATCGGATCATCTTAAGGGTCAGGCCACCCGGAACCCGGAGCGCGACCGGGGCCGCACCATCCGGAGGGCGGCCGGCTGCTGGTCGACCACCTCGACCTCGAAGCCGGCCCGCGCGAACACCTCGATCGCGCGTAGCTCGTCGGCGTCGAGGCCCTCGATCTCGACAGGTGTGTCGAGCAACGCCGTCACCAGGCACCCCCGGCACGCCGCACCCCGCACCGCGCAGCTGGAGCAGTCGATGAGCATCACAGGCTCCTGTCTAGAAGGACACCGTCCGTGATGTCGACGCTAGCGAGCGGGTGCGACAAAACTTCCGGATCAGCTCCGCGACAGCCGCCTGACCAGGGCATCCGCGCCGAGTGGGTAGGCGCCGTGACGGCGTACACCGTCTGCGACCTCACGGTCCGAACTCACCACGACCACCGGTCGCCCGGCCGGCTCGGCCCGGACCAGCCGCCGGATCAGCTCGTCGGCGGTCTCTCCCTTCCGGGAGAACAGGACCCGGACGCCACGGGGCGCCGGCGGCAGGCCGTGCACGCGCTCCGCACCGTCGAACACCACGGTCACCTCGTCGCCCGTCTGCGCGGCGATCCCGCCCAGGCCGGTGATCAGCCGCTTGCGCTGCTGCTCGAGCGACATGTCGCCGTACCCCCGCTTGGTGACGTTGTATCCGTCGACCACCAGATGGGCGCGCGGCAACGCGAGCAGCTGGTCGAGGCGGGCCGGGTCGTCGGTGTCGAGGGCGCGGGCGCTGGACGCGGCTCCCGGCTCCTCGCCGTGCGCCTCGGCGACGTAGTCCGCCGGACGCTTGTCGGTGGGCTCGAGGGCCAGCTCACGGCGGAGCCCGACGGCCGCCTGCCCGATCGTCTCCAGCAGCAGCCACAGCCGCGCGTCGTCGACCGAGCGGGCCTCCTTGGCGCTCTGCCGCGCGCTGCCGGCCGCGGTCTCGGCCTCCGGTCGCAGTCGACGATCCGGCCGTCGCCGAGCACCACCCGGGCCGCGCGCAACGCGTCGGAGGTCAAGCCGTGCGTGCGCCC
>NZ_JBFAIU010000239.1:0-11868 GCF_040654855.1 Asanoa sp. NPDC050611 | reverse complement strand
GGTCCGACCGCAGGCACCGCCACCAGCCGGGATCGGGCACGACGTCGTCGTCGACGAACACCACCCAGTCGCCCCGTGCGGCCCGCCAGCCGCGGTTGCGGGCCGCGGCCGGGCCGCGGCCGGCCCGGTCGTCGACCAGGATGATCTCCACCGGGTCCGCGCCGACCTGCGCGGTCAGCGCGTCGAGCAGAACCCGCAGCGACGGCCGCCGGAGGGTCGGCACCACGATGCTGATCACCGGCGCCGCCGGTGCACCGCGAACGGGCCGATCGCCAGCAGGTCGACCGGCGCGCTGCCGAACACCTCCATCGCCTCGCGCGGAGTGTCGACCATCGGCCGGCCGGCGGTGTTGAGCGAGGTGTTGACGACCACCGGGATGCCGGTCAGCCGGTCGAACTCGGCCAGCATCGCCGCCACCAGGGGTTCGGTGGCCGGGTCGACCGTCTGGACCCGGGCGGTGCCGTCGACGTGCACGACCGCCGGGACCCGCTCCCGCCAGTCCGGCCGGACGTCGTGGACGAACAGCATGTACGGGCTGGGCAGCACGCCGTCGAACACCTCGGCCGCCCGCTCGACCCGGACCATCGGTGCGATCGGCCGGAACTGCTCGCGACCCTTGATGTCGTTCATCCGGGCGGTGGTGTCCTGGCGGCCGGGGTGGGCGAGCAGCGAACGGTGGCCGAGCGCGCGAGGGCCGTACTCGGCGCGCCCAGGTCGGGGACGATCCGCTTGGCGGCGTCGGTCGGTGTGGAGGCGCGGACGTCGGCGACGTAGTCGAGCAGGGGCGCGTCGGTCTCGTGGCCGATCGCGCTGACCACCGGGGTGCGGCAGGCGAACACCGCCCGGCAGAGCGCTTCGTCGGAGAACGGCAGCAGGTCCTCGACGCCGCCGCCGCCCCGCGCGATCACGATCACGTCGATCGACCCGTCGGCGTCGAGCACCTTGAGCGCGTCGACGATCTGCGGCACCGCGGTCGGGCCCTGCACGGCCACGTTGACGACCCGGAACTCGACCGCCGGCCAGCGGCGCTTGGCGTTGGTCAGCACGTCGCGCTCGGCCGCCGAGGCCCGGCCCGTGATCAGGCGTCGCGAAGACCACGATCTACCGGCGCTGGCCGTCGAAGGGCGCGCTGATCGCCGCCTGCCTGCTGGACGCGTTCGGGCCGCCGCCGCTGGACGGCGCGGACCGCGCGGAGATCATGGCCTCGGCCGTCCGCTGGGGTGCGGCGAGGATCAGCGAACCCGGTGTCGGCGCGGCCTTCGCGGGCGTGTTCACCGACGCCATCAACGACCCGGCGCTGCGCGAGATCCTGTCGAGCCAGTTGCAGGACCCCTACCGGCGCGCGCTCATGGACGCGCTGGGCGAGCCGGAGCAGCGGGTCCTGTTCTTCATCGACGTCATCACCGGCACGCTGCTGCACCGGATGGGCATGACCGGTGAGCCGATGGCCGAGGCCGACGTGGACGCGCTGGTCGAGATGGTGCAGGGTGCCCTTCAGCAGTAGCCGTCGTGCAGGAACGGCCGCTGGCCCGGCGCGCCGATGTCCAGCGTGATGTCGACGTGGCCCGGCAGGTCGTCGAGTCTGGCGTTGGGCAGGACGAACTCGCGCCCGGTGTAGCGCTGCTCGACCGACTGGGCGGCGGCGGGCTTGCAGACGAAGGGATCGGCGTACGTGTTGTAGCCGCGGCCGACGCCCGTGTTGAGGAAGCCGGCGTCCTGGCACTGGTAGAGCACGGCCCGCAGCGCGGCGGCGTTACGCGGGCCCGCGTAGTCGGTGGCGACGTTCGCGAAGCACCGCGTGGACTGCGCGCCCTCGTACGGCGACGGTCCGGCGGCGGTCAGCGCGGCCATGAACGCGGCGTTGCAGCCGATGTCGGCGCCGGGCCAGGCACCGGCGAGGAGGTCCGCGCGCCGGCAGCCGGTGACCTGCTCGAAGGCGTCGACGGCGTCCGCGGTCCGGGCGTACGCCCGCTCCAGGTCCCGCAAGGCCGCGCGCGGGAATCCCAACTGCTCGTCGAGCAGGCGGAACCATGTCGCGAACGTCGGCACCTTCGCGTGGACGCCGCGCGGGAGGGTGTACACCGCCAGGTCCGTCGGGAAGTCCCAGGTGTCGAGGCCGGGATAGCCGACGTACGACAGGATCCCGACGCCGACCTTCGCGGGCTCGTCGCCGTAGCGGTGGCGCAGGCGCAGGTAGGCCTCGAGGTTGACGCTCGAGCCGGCCCACGCGTACGCGAAGCCCTCGGGGTAGAGGAAGCGGTCACCCCGGCTGTGCGTCGTGCCGAACAGGGTCGGCGCCACACAGCGCGCCTGGCGCGCCTGCCAGGCCGCCTCGTATTCGCCCGGCGTGCTGATGCACCGCCCGCCGGCCGCGGCCGGTGTCGCCGCGACGAGGCCGCCGAACAGGGCCAGGACGATTGCGCAGGCGAGGGTACGCACGCGGCGCGGGCTCATGCGACGGCTCCTTCCGCTGGTCCGGCCAGTCTCCACGCCGGAGCGTCGGATGTCGATGCCGGACGGGGAGCGCCGGCGACGCTCCCCGCCCCTGGCCTCAGGGTTTGCGGGCCACGCCCCCGTACGCGTCGGTCTGTTCCGGATCGTCGCCGGCGTGCCAGGCGGTGATCTGGGCCAGGCCGGGCTCGACCAGTTCCAGCCCGGTGAACACCGAGCCGAGGTCGTCGAGGCTGCGCAGGTGGTACTCCGCCCCGCCGGTCTCGACGAGCCGCCTCGCGCCCTCGATCGCGGTGGGCGACTCGGTGCTGTCCCAGAACACCAGGTAGCTGCCCGGCGCGGTGGCGGAGACGACCCGGTCGACGAGGGACCGCACCACCGCGATGTCTGGCTCGTAGCCCATCACGCCCATGAACATCACCGCGACCGGCCGGCTGAAGTCGAGGGTGTCCGCGGCCGCGGCGAGGATCTTCTCGGGCTCGTAGTAGTCGGCCTGCAGGTAGCTGACCTGCCCGTCGGAGCCGGCGTCACCGAGCAGGGCCCGCGCGTGCACGAGCACGAGCGGATCCTTGTCGACGTAGACGATCCGCGTCTCGGGCGCGATCTCCTGCGCGATCTCGTGGGTGTTCTGCATGGTGGGCAGCCCGGTGCCGATGTCGAGGAACTGCCGGATGCCACGCTCGGCGGCGAGGAAGCGGACCGCGCGGGCGAGGAAACGACGGGAATGGCCGGCCATGAGCCGGATCTCGGGATAGACAGCGGCGACGGCGTCCCCGGCCGCCTGGTCGGCGGGGTAGTTGTCGACGCCACCCATCCAGTAGTTCCAGATGCGCGCGGCATGCGGGATGTCGGGCTGCAACGCGGCGGCGAGCTCCGAGTCCGAAGTGGTCATGCACCAACTCCAATGCGAGGCGGAGCCCGATCGTACGTTGATGCTCCGCTAGATTGGCGCGCGCCAGCACCCTCAACCATCGCGGTGGACGGTGGCGTTCTACCCGGTGAGGGAGGGTGCATGACCGAGACGTTCGACGAGTTCGTGGTGCACCGTTCACCGGCGCTGTCCCGGCGGGCCTACCTGCTCACCGGCGATCACCAGCTCGCCGAAGACCTGTTGCAGAGCGCATTGGCCAGGACCTACCGGCACTGGCGGCGGATCAGCGGCGGCGATCCCGAAGCGTACGTCCGCCGGGTGATGTACCACCAACAGGTCTCCTGGTGGCGGCGGCGCCGGGTCGCCGAGCGGCTGGAGTCCGAGCCCGTCGAGCTACCCGGCGCCGACCACTCCGAGGCGACCGCGTTGCGGCTGGCGCTCGCGGCCGCGCTGCGGCAGCTCAGCGCGCGGCAGCGGGCCGTGGTGGTGCTGCGGTTCTACGAGGACCTGACCGAGGCGCAGGTCGCCGAGGTGCTCGGCTGCTCGGTCGGCACCGTCAAGCGGCACGCCCACGACGCGATCCGGCGGCTGCGCGTCATCGCGCCCGACCTGGTCGACCGCACGACGGAAAGGAGCGTGCGATGACCGCCCGGCTGCGCGAGGCGCTGCACACCGCGGCGGGCGACGTCCCGTCCTATCACGTCTACGAGAAGGCGCTCGCCACCGCCAGGCGGGCCCGCCGGCGGCGTGCCGCGTCGGCCGCGGGGGCCCTCGTGCTGCTCGCGCTGGCCGCGGTCGCCGTGCCGTGGGCCGCCACCGACGCCACCGACCCGGCAGCGGTCGCCGACTCCGCCGCCCTGCCGGACCACGTCGCAGCGCCGCCGGCGGGCATACGAGCGCACCTCGTCGCGGGCCTCCTGCGCACGCACCTTCACGTCGTCGGCGGCCGAGCGGCCCTCGTCCTTGACGGTCGCGGCCGCGCCCTGCGCCGTGGACTTCACGGAGTCGACCGCGTCCCGGGCGGTCGGCTCCAGCGCCTCCCGCGCCTCCTGCACACGGTCGCGCGCCTCTTCCTTGATCGTGTCGGCGTGCTCCCGCACGGTCTCCTTGACCGCACCCGCCGCCCGCTGCTCCCGCTCGCTCGCGGGCACCAGCGACGACGCCAGCCAACCGATACCGAACGCGATGAGCCCCGCGGCGAGCGGGTTGCCCTCGGTCTGCCGGCGGATGGCCGCCGGTGCCTCGCGGGCCGCGTCGGAGACGGCGGAGGCGGCGTCGGACGCCTTGTCCGAAACGGCCGACGCCTGGTCGGACGCCGTGGACCTGAACGACGACGCGGCGTTGCCGGTCTGGTCGGCCACGTTCGAGGCGGTGCCCATGACGCTGTCCCGGGCGGTCCGGAACGCGTTGCGGACCTTGCGTTTGCGGTCGTCGACCATGCGGCGTGGGCTGGCCTTGTACGCCAGCGCATCGACGTCGTCGCTCAGGCTGGACCTGGTCAACTCGATCTCACGCCGGATCTGGTCCGGGTCGGTGCTCATCGGTAGCCTCCTGTGTCGGGCTTGAGGGCGGGGGGAATGTCCTTGACGGTCTCGGTCGTCCGCGGCAGGCCACGCACCTCGCGCATCTGGCCGCGCGCGATGACGTAGAGCACGGCGCCGATGGCCGCCCACACGACGGCGACGATGAGCGCGGCCCAGCCCTGGTCCATCACGTTGGACAGCGCCCACCACATCGCGATGGACAGGAAGAGCAGCACCATGTAGCCGGCGAAGCCCGCGCCGCTGTACATGCCGGCGGCCTTCCCGAACTTGGTGCCCTCCTCCCGCAGCTCGGCCTTGGCCAGCTCGACCTCCTGCCGGACCAGCGTGGACAGGTCGCGGGTGACCTCGCCCATGAGGTCACCGAAGGTGCGGTCGGCGGGCGTCTCGGGGCTCGCGGTCACGGCCTGGTCTCCGTGTCCCAGGGCCCGCGCTCGACCGGCGGCACGGGCGGCACGGGGTCCGCGGTCGACCCGGCGTAGAGCGTGCCGTCCGGATCGCGGTCGGCAACGCTGGGATAGGCCGACCCGACCAACGGATCGGTGCCCGCCGGGTACGCCGTCGCGGGACCGCCGGTCGGGTAAGCGGCCGTCTGGTCGCCGGTCGGGTACGCGGCCGTCTGGTCGCCCGTCGGGTACGCGGCCGTCTGGTCGCCCGTCGGGTATGCCCTGGTCGGGTCGCCGGTCGCGGTGACCCGGGAGGATCCGTCGTCCTGCGCGTCGGCCACCAGCCCGCGGGTCATCCGCCCGGCGAGCACGCCGAGCACGGCCGCACCCGCGAGGAACGTCCCGGGGTGCTTGCGCGCGAACCGCTTGACCTCGTCGACGAGCTGGCCGGGCTCGCGGGCCTCGAGCCAATCGGCGACATCGGAGACGCGGCCGGCGGCCTGCCGGGCGAGATCGCTCGCCGGGCCGGAGCCGGTCTGCGCCATGCCGTGCAGCTCGGAGCCGAGCGAGCGGATGCCACCCGCCGCGCGCCGCTGCTGGTCGCCGGCCTGCTGCCGCAGGTGGCCGCGGGCCTCGCCGTAGAGGTCGCGGGCCTGCCGCGCGGTCTCCCGGGCGACCTCCCTGCCCTGCTCCTTGGCCGTCTGTGCGACGTCGCCGCCGGCGGCGACCGCCGTCTGCCCGACGTCCCTGGCCTCTTCCTTCGCCTTCTGTGTAGTCGACTCCTGACCGCCGGACGGCGACCGGGAGGTGGCGATGTCCGTCATCGGGGGGATCCCTTCCGGTGTGGAGCACCCGTGTGAAGGGTGCCGATGACGCCCCGATACCCGGTGAGTCCCGATCAATGCGGCCGATCGTCCTATTTAATTGTCCGCAGGCAACCAGTTTGCCGATGCCTGGCCGGGGTACATCCCGCGGTCACGGTGTGAGCCGCTCCGGCAGGTTCTGCAGGGCCACCGTGCGCAGGAACCGCTCGACCGCCGCCGTGCCGACCGAGGTGAACGCGCCGGACGCCGCCGGCCACGGCCCACCGTGCTGCATCGCGTCGACGACGGCGACACCGGTCGGCACACCGTTGTAGATGACCCGGCCGGCCCGGTCGACCAGTGCCGGCAGCAGCGCGCGGACCGCGTCGTCGTCGCCTTCGCCGGCCAGCACGGTCGCCGTCAGGCTGCCGTCCAGCCGCGCCGCGAGATCGCCGTAACCTGCCACGTCAGACTGTGCGATCACGACGGTCGGGCCGAAGTGCTCCTCGAGGAGCTCACCGCTCAGGGCGGCGCCGTCGACCCGCACCGCGAACGGGGCCGCGCCGCCGTCCGGTGTCGCGGGGTCGCCCTCGGCCGCCGGAGCGCGGTCACGCCAGGCGGCGTGGGCCGCGGCCATCGCCGGGGTCAGCAGCCGCTCGAACGCCGGCGTTGCGGCCACCTCGCCGGCCAGCCGGTCGGCGAACGCGGCACCGGCGTCGCCCGCCGGCACGACCACGAGCCCCGGCTTGGTGCAGAGCTGGCCCGCCGAGCCGGTGACGGCAGCGGCGAGGGTGGCCGGCCAACGCTCGTCGGCGAGCGCCGACGGGAACACGAACACCGGGTTCAGCGCACCCATCTCGGCGTACACCGGGATCGGGTCGGGGCGGGCCGCTGCCGCGTCCATCAGCGCGCGGCCGCCGGCGGCGGAGCCGGTGAAGCCGACCGCGCGGATCTCCGGGGCGCGGACCAGCGCGAGCGACACGTCGGCGCCGCCGTGCACGACCGTGAAGGTGCCGACCGGCCCGCGCAGCGCCGGGGTGACCGCCTCGGCGATCAGCCGGGCGGTCTCCGGCTGCGCCGGATGGGCCTTGGCCACCACCGGGCAGCCGGCGGCCAGCGCCGACGCGGTGTCGCCGCCGAGCACGCCGAACGCGAGCGGGAAGTTCGAGGCCGCGAACACGGCGACCGGCCCGATCGGCACGCGCACCGCGACGATGTCGCCACCGCCCGGCGCCGCGCCGGCGGACCGGACGACCGGCCGGTCCCGACCCGCCGCCACGAAGTCGCCGAGCAGCCGCAGCTGCCCGGTCGTGCGGGCCAGCTCCCCATCGAGCCGCTGCCGGGTCAGCCCGGTCTCGGCGACGGCCGCGTCGACGACCGGCCCGGCGGCCGCCTCCAGCGCGTCGGCCGCGGCGTGCAGCGTGTCCCGCCGCCGCTGCCCGGACCAGGTGGCCAGCTCGCGCGCCGCTGTCGCGGCGGCACTGGTCTCGACGGTCATGGCGCCTCCGTAGTCTTCCGAGGGTGACAGCCGCGACGCTACCCAAGACCAACCTGCACCTGCATCTCACGGGTGCGATGCGCCCGGCCACCCTGGCGGAGCTGGCGGCGCGCGACGGCCTGCGGCTGCCGCCGCCGTTCGCCGCCGGCACGGTGCACGAATGGCCGGCCTTCCAGGAGCGTTACGACCTGGCCCGCGCGGCGATCCGCGGCCCGGCCGACATCGAGCGGGTGGTGGTCGAGGCGGCGACCGACGACGCGGCCTCCGGCGCCGGCTGGATCGAGCTGCAGATCGACCCGACGTCGTACGCCCCGGTGGCCGGCGGCCTGTCCGGCGCGGTCGAGGCGGCGCTGGCCGGTGCTGGGCGGGCGCCCATCCCGGTCGGCCTGGTGGTCGCCGCGAGCTGGGCGGCTCCGCCCGCACACGCCCTCGCTCTGGCGCGCCTCGCGGCCGCGTACGCCGGGAGGGGTGTGGTGGGTTTCGGACTGTCCAACGACGAGCGGCTGGGCACGGTCGAGGCGATGGTGCCGGCCTGCCGGGTCGCCGCCGAGGCGGGGCTGCGGATCGTGCCGCACGCCGGCTTCTACACGCCGCCCGCGCACGTCGCGGACTGCGTGCGACTGCTCGGCGCGCACCGGATCGGCCACGGCCTGGCGGCGATGCGGGACCCCGCGACCCGCGACCTGCTCGCCGCGAACGGCGTCGCGCTCGAGGTCTGCCCGACGTCCTACCCACCGCTGGGCGTGGCGACGATCAGCGAGCTGCCGATCCGCGAGCTGCGCAAGGCGGGCGTGCCGGTCGCCCTCGGCACCGACGACCCGCTCCTCTTCGGCGCGGACCTGACCACCCAGTACGCGCTGGTCACGACGGACCCGACCGAGCAGGCCGACCTGGCCCGCTGCGCCATCGACGCGAGTGCCGCCCCGGCCGCGGTCAAAACCACGCTGCTCAACCGCGTCGACACCTGGGTCAACCGCCGGTAGCTCCAGGTTTAAGCGGCGTGCCGGGCGGCTCCGCCTTCGAGGTGGGCAATCAACGTCTCCTCGCTGGTCATCCCGGTCGTCGGTTCAACTGCCGCGTCGACGAGCACCGTCTGACCTCCAAGCGCGCTCTGCCAGGCATACTCCGCACCCAACTCGTCATTGCTGCGCCCAATGGCGAGCGCGTCGGCCTCGCCGTGCTCAGCCATCTCGAGGAGTTCCAAGCACAATGGGCCGTTGGTGTTCAGCCCATCGTCAGACCTTACGTCGAGGTAGGCAGAGGCCGCGTTGACCTCGTGGAACACCTCAGCGAGCACCGAGTTGGTCCCGCCGACCGTCTTTCTGTTCGTGCGAACCCGAAGCCGAGTGACGGTGTCTACGCGCTCCCGCCAATCAGCGAATGTGCCTCCGTCCGTCAGTTGGGCAACCAGCCAGTCCCGCTCAGTCGTGGCGTTGCAAACCATGGTCTGTAGAGCGCTCACAAAGGCGCTTACGCCAACGGTGTGTCCACGGGTCTGGAACGCCACGGTCAGGTCGGCGAGCCGAAGAACGAACGGGGCGACCGACCCGCTGAGCATCGCGGCCTGTTCGAATGCCTTGTTCCGCTCCTGCCACCTCGCGGTGTCAACGTCCCGCTCATACCCGAGCTGTCCTCGTACGTATCTCGTGTCGTGGCGGACGTTACCGAGCCGCCAGAGCCGCCCAGCCCGCGTAAAGCCGACGCCGGACGTCAATGCCTCGCACAGCGCCTGCGTTGGCGTCCGGTCGAGTCTCCCCTGCAGAGGCGGGAGAATCCTGGCGCGCGCCACCTTGCCTGTTGGCGGAACGGACATGAATCGAGCGTACGTAGAGGGTTGTCCATTAACATCCCTGCGTCACATCGTGATAACTCTCGGTATGCACGTCGGCGCCGGACTGTGGAGCC
Organism: Asanoa sp. NPDC050611; assembly: GCF_040654855.1. NCBI lineage: Bacteria > Bacillati > Actinomycetota > Actinomycetes > Micromonosporales > Micromonosporaceae > Asanoa > Asanoa sp. NPDC050611. The sequence continues at coordinate 2,413 of NZ_JBFAIU010000239.1, read as the reverse complement.
CTACACGAACAGGTCATGGCGTGTTACGTGTGGCACCGGCCACTTCGGCCTTGCATTGACCGCGGTCCAACCGGTCCTATCCCCGTATGAACGCGACGATCACCAGTGACGTGCGGCGCGCCCGGAACGCGGTGGCCGTCGTGTTCGGGCTCAACGGGGTGGCACTGGCCTCGTGGTTCGCACGCGTGCCCGTCGCCCGGGACGCGCTGGGGCTCAGCGCCGGGCAGCTCGGCACGCTGCTGCTCGCGCTGTCCGCCGGGGCGGTGCTGGCCCTGCCCGTCGCCGGGATGACCGTGCACCGGCTCGGGTCCGCGCGGACCGTGGCGGCCACGACCGCGCTCGGCGCCGCGGGGCTCGCGCTGACCGGCATCGGCGCCGGTGTGTTCGGGTCGACCGTCGTGGCCGTGGTCGGGTTGTTCGCACTCGGCTACGGCAGTGGCACCTGCGAGGTCGCCATGAACGTGGAAGGAGCCGTGGTCGAGCGGCGGCTCGCCCGCACGATCATGCCGCGGTTCCATGCCGCCTGGAGCCTTGGCACGGTCAGCGGGGCGCTGGCCGGCGCCGCCTGCGCCCGGGCCGGGGTGCCGATCGGCGTGCACCTGAGCGTGGCCGCCGCCGTCATGCTCGCCGGCACCCTCGGCGCGACCGGCGCGTTCCTGCCCGCCACCACCGAGGGTGACCAGCCCCGCTCCGGCCGCCCGAGCGTGCTGGCCGCCTGGCGCGAGCCGCGCACCCTCCTCGTCGGCCTGCTCGTGCTGGTCATGGGCTTCACCGAAGGCACCGCCAACGACTGGCTGGCGGTCGCGTTCGTCGACGGGCACGAGGTCGGCGCGGCCGCCGGCGCTGCCGCGTTCGGTGTCTTCGTCGTGGCGATGACGGTCGGCCGCACGGCCGGCACGGCCGCCCTCGACGCCTGGGGGCGGGTGCCGGTGCTGCTCACCACCATGGTGGCCGCCGGCGCCGGTGCGGCGCTCGCGGTGTTCGCCGGCTCCGTCGCCCTGGCGTTGTGCGGCGTCGCGCTGTGGGGGCTCGGTGCCTCGCTCGGCTTCCCGGTCGGCATGAGCGCGGCCGCGGACGACGAGCACCTCGCACCGGCCCGGGTCAGCGTCGTCGCGGTCATCGGCTACACCGCGTTCCTGGCCGGGCCGCCGCTCGTCGGGTTCCTCGGCGACCACGTCGGGGTCCTGCGGGCGCTGCTCGTGGTGCCGCTGGTGCTCGTGCCCGCGCTCGCGATCGTGCCGGCCGTGCGCAAGCCCTGACGTTTCCGGAACGTGCCTCGTCGGACGTGGCAGGAACCCACACGGAGGGACAACGCCATGCCCACGACCGACATCCGCTCCCGGATGGCCGACCCGATGGAGCTCTTCCCCGAGATCGGCCCCGTTGCCGGCGGGATGAACAAGCTCATCCTCAACGGGACGATCCCCCGCACGACGATCCACCTTGTGCAACTGCGGGCGGGGCAGCTCGTCGGCAGCACCTACCACACGGTCCGGCAGACCCAGGAGCTGCGCACCGCCGGTGAGTCCGAGGACCGGATCACCGCGGTGGCGTCGTGGCGGGACGCGCCGTACTTCAGCGACGCCGAGCGGGTCGCCCTCGAGCTGGTCGAGGCCGTCCTGACGCCCAACCCGGCCGGCGAGCGGGTGCCGGACGAGCTGCACGCCAGGGCGGCCGCCGCGTACGACGAGCAGGCACTGTGGACGCTCACGCTGGTGATCGCCCAGATGTGCTTCTTCATCCCGGTCGCGCTGATCGCCAAGCCGATCCCGGGCCAGCCGCTCGGGAAGAACTACACCCCGAGGTAGCGGCCGGCCCACCGGTCCCGCAGCCAGCGGTCGTGGCTGGCCACCACGACGGCGCCCGGGCCCGGGCCCAGCGCGTCCTCCAGCTCGTCCGCGAGGCGCGGCGAGAGGTGGTTGGTCGGCTCGTCGAGCAGCAGCAGCTCCGGCGGGTCGGCCAGCACGAGGGCGAGCGCCAGCCGGCGCCGCTGGCCCACGGACAGCTCACCGACCGGGCGGGCGGCGTCGCGGGGACCGATCAGGCCGAGCGAGCGCAGCGGCACCGCCTCGGCCCGCTCGGGACCCAGGGTCGCCGCGTACGTCTCGTGCGCGGTGCGGTCCGGGCGGTCGAAGACGCTGTCCTGCGTGAGCAGGCCGACCCGCAGGCCGCGCCGACGGTGCACCTCACCCTCGTACGCGAGCCGGCCCGCCAGCACCGCCAGCAGCGTCGACTTGCCCGTGCCGTTGGCCCCGGTGACCAGCAGCCGGTCCGTGGCCGACACGTCGAGCCGGTCCAGCCGCAGCCGGCCCGGCACCACCAGGTCGCGGGCCGAGACCAGCAGGCCGTCCGCGGTCGCTTGTCGCCGCCCTGCGAGCGCCAGTTGCTGATCACCTCGTCGAGGTGGCTGAGC
>NZ_JBFAIU010000238.1:0-11901 GCF_040654855.1 Asanoa sp. NPDC050611 | reverse complement strand
CTGGATCGCCTCGACCTGGCTGACGGTGTGCAGGCCGCTGCCGCCGCCGTTCGGATCGCCGGCGATCTGCAGGTCGACGTGGCCGAACGGCTCGAACCGGAGATCCGCTCGGCGAGTGGCAGTCCGGCGCTCGGCTCGCGCTGTTCGAAGAGTTTCTCGATGCCTTTGTGGACGTACCACAGCCGGGCTTTGAGTTTGAGGATGGTTTCGCCGACGACGGAGAAGCGGAAGTGGCCGGGTTCGATCAGCCCGGCGTGGACGGGGCCGACCGGGATCTCGTAGACACCGGGGCCCTCCACGGTGAGGAACGGGAACGGCCCGTCAGCGTCGGCGAACGTCGGCGGTGGGCCGGCATCGCGGCGCATCGGGTACCAGCCGGTGGGCCAGTGCTGGTGTCGGACCAGGCGGCGCGGGAGTGGGTGGTCGAGCGGCTGGATGCCGTACAGGTCGTGCATCTCGCGTTCGAAGCGGCTCGCCGGGAATGACAGCCCGGCCAGGGTCGGCACGGTGGGCCGGTCCCGGTCGATGGGCAGGTGCAGCTCCACCCGCCGGTCCGGTCCGGCGGCGAGGAAGAGGTAGACGGCGCGCAGCGAGTCGCGATCCTCGTGCGCGGCGACCAGGGCCAGCCGGAAGCCCGCGCGCTGCAGGGTGCCGGTGTCCTCGGCCAGGGTGGCGCCGGTCGTGGGAATGGCGACGCGGCGGTAGCCGGCGGCCTGGCCACCGGGCAGCGGGAGTGGGCCGGCGGTCATGGCGCTCCTACGATGCTGGCCGCCGCGGTCATGAGGCTCGAAACCGGGCCCAGGGTTATGCCGAGGGCCGCCACGCCGACGAGCCCGGCGATCAACGGCATCGCCGCGGTGAGGGTGAAGGCGGCCGGCGGGTCGGTGGTGGCCGTCACGGGTGGGGGACCCAGCAGCATCCGGCCGGTGTGCGCGGTGATGGCGACGAAGGCGACCACGACGAGGGCGTACGCGACGACGACGGTCCAGGTCAGTCCGGCGGTGGCGCCGGCTCGGGCGATACCGAGCTCGCTGGCGAACAGCGCGGCGGGTGGGAATCCGAGCAGGGCGAGGAGAGCGAGCCCGAAGAGTCCGGCCAGCAGCGGCATGCGCGTGGCCAGCGCCCGGACGTCGGTGATCTGGCTGCTGTGGTGTCGATGCAGGATGTGTCCCGAGCTGAGGAAGGCGACGGTTTTGGCCAGCCCGTGCCCGGCCATGTGTAGCAGCAGGGCGGCGATGGCGAGGCGGCTGCCGATGGCGGCAGCGAGGGCGATCAGGCCCATGTGTTCCATGCTGGAGTAGGCCAGCATCCGCTTGTAGTCCCGCTGCCCGATGAGCAGCGCGGCGGCGAGGGCGAGGGTGGCGAGGGCCAGGACCAACAACAGGCTACGGGCATAGCCGGGGCCGAGCGCCGGGTCGGCGATCGCCTTGACCCGCAGCACCGCGTAGAGCGCCACGGGCAGCAGGACGCCGGACATCAGTGCGGAGACGGGTGCCGGGGCCTGGGAGTGGGCGTCGGGCAGCCAGGCGTGCAGCGGGATGAGACCGGCTTTGCCGCCGAACCCGATGACGGCCAGGCCGACCGCGATGCGGGTGACGGCGGGGTCGAGCTCATGCGCGTGCCCGGTGAGGGTGGCCCAGTCGAGGGCGTCTTCGCCGGAGAGGCCGGTGTGCTTGGCAGCGGAGTACAACAGGACGAGGCCGAGGAAGGCGATGGCGATGGCGGCGGAGCAGATGACCACGTACTTCCAGGCGGCTTCCAGGGCGGTACGGCTGCGGTGGTGGCCGACGAGGAACGCGGTGACGATCGTCGTCGCTTCGACCGCGACCCAGAGGATGCCGAGGTTGCCGGCCAGCACGGCAGCGGCCATGGCGGCGATGAACAGGTGCAGCAGGACGCCGTACCAGCGGGCCCGCCGGGCGCTGGTCCGGCCGGCCCGCAGATAGGCCGGCGAGGCCCAGCAGGCCAACAGTGCCACCGCGGCGACGCCGAGCAGCATCCAGGCCGACAGGGCGTCCGCCCGGATCAGGCCGCCGGCGGTGTGCACCGGCCCGTGGCGGGTGACGGTGGCGGCCAGGCTCACCGCGTCGGCGCCCAGCAGCGCCGTGGACACGACACCCGCCCAGGCCGTCGTGCGGGGACGCCAGCCCGCAGCGGCGTAGACGAGGCTGGCGACCAGCGGCAACCCGATGGGGGCGAGCAGCAACAGGATGGTCATCAGTCGTGCAGCTCCCGCAGTTCGTCCAGATCGCTGCTGCCGAACGTGGTGCGCAACCGGGTGGTCAGGACCTGGAGTACGAGGACGATCAGCAGCAGGTCGAAGGAGACGCCGAGTTCCACGATTAGCGGTACTCCGGCGGCGGCGAGGAACGCGGTGGCGGTGATCCCGTTGTCCAACAACAGGAACCCGACCACCTGGGACAGGGCGCGGCGGCGGGTGACCAGGGTGAAGAATCCGATCAGCGCCACAGCGAGCGCGGCGGGCAGGATCGTGCTGGCCGGGCTGGTCCCCAACATCGCGACGAGGGGTCGGGTCACCGCGTAAGCGAGCAGGGTCAGCGCGGCGGCGGCCAGCAGCGAGGCGGCGACGTTGACCACGGGCCGGGTCTCGCGGGCCTCGGCCGGGGAGTCGCCCAGCGCCCGCCAGGCCAGGTATGGCAGGACCGCGGCCCGCAACGCGCCCAGCCCGACGGCGACCAGGATCAGCTCGAGGCTGTGCTCGTGGATGCCCAGGATCGCCACGATGGCGGCCAGCGCGGCGCCCTGCAGCGCGAACAGCCGGATCATCGACGCGAGTTGGTGGCGCCACAACACGCCGATAGCGGCGAGCAGGAACAGCCCGGCCGCAAGGTCGAGGAACAGCGCGTAGCTGAGGTCGGTCATCTCCAAGCTCCTCATCGATCAGGCGAGGAAGAACGAGGACGCGACGGCGAGCAGCGCGAGGACGAAGGAACCGGCGAGTAGCTCCGGCACCCGGAACAGGCGCAGCTTGGCGATGAACACCTCGGCCGCGCCCAGCCCAGCCGCCAACACCGCGACCTTCGCGCCGAACACCGCGAGGGCCACGGGCAGGCCGGCCAGACTCGCCCCGGCGATGCCCCACGGCAGGAACAGCGACGCCAGGAGGCCGAGCAGCACGGTCAGGCGCATCGCGGATGCCCATTCGACCAGGGCCAGGTCGGTGCCGGCGTACTCCAGCACCATCGCTTCGTGGATCATCGTGAGTTCCAGGTGGGTGGCCGGGTTGTCCACCGGGAGTCGCCCGGTCTCGGCGACGACCACGATCGCGAGAGCGGCGGCGGCCAGGAGACTGGCGGGCGAGGCGACGCGCAGCGGGTCGTGCAGGGTGGCGGTGACGATCGCGGCGAGGTTCGTGGATCCCACCCTGGCGGAGAGTGCGAAGACCGCGACGAGGATGGTCGGTTCGACCAGCGCCAGGATGGTGATCTCGCGGCTGGCCCCCATCCCCCCGAACGCCGTGCCGGTATCGAGGGCCGCGAGGGCGAGGATCACGGTGCCCAGGGCGAGCAGCCCGACGACGGCGAACAGGTCGGCCGCCGGATCCAGGGGCGAGGCGGTGGTCAGCAGCGGTGTCACCGCGGCCAGCACCAGCGAGGTCCCGATCAGCAGCAGCGGTGCCAGCCGGAACGCCCAGCCGGCGCCTGTCGGGGTCGCTGGCTGGCGGCGCAGGAGCTTGCGCAGGTCTCGCCACGGCTGGGTGACGCCGGCGCCCGCGCGGCCTTCCAGCCGGGACCGGACCTGGCGCATCAGCCCGACCAGCAATGGCGCTCCGACCGCGACGACGCCGACCTGCACGGCGGCCGCGACCAGCGCGGAGGCGTTCATCGGGTCACCGCCAGGACCAGCAGCAAGGCGCACATGCCGAAGAACCCGTAGGCCAGATAGCGGTGCACGCTGCCGTTGGCCAGCACCGGCCCCAGCCGGCCCAGCCGGCGGGCCGCGGTGATGACCGGGGCGTACAAGGCGTGTTCCACCCGGTCGGGAACCCGCGCCTGGTAAGCCACCCGTGCGACCAGGTACGCGGATTCGGCGTGCGGGGTGATGTCGACGTCGGTTTCCGGGGCGAGGACGTCGTCGAAGACACGCTGCAACGGCTCGGCGAACGAGGTGGCGGTGTACTGCATCCTGGCCGTGGGCGGGCCGACGCCACAGTCCCACAACGCCACGGCTCGGCGCCGGGTGACCCGCCCCGCGACCAGCCGCACCAGCAACGCACAGCCGCCGACGGCGACGACGACGGCGACAGCGATCACCAGGGGTGACATGGTGCTGGCGATCCCGGCCAGACGCAGGCTCACCCCACCGTCGACCACGGTGGCGGGCGTGTGAGTGGCCGCACCGACGGCCCGCGAGAGCACCGGCGCCAACGCGGCCGGCGCCAACGCCAACCCGACGCAGGCCGCCGCGAGGACCCCCATCGCGACGAGCATCGCCGGCGGTGACTCCCTCGCCGCTTCGGTGGCGTCGCTGCGGGGGCGTGCGAAGAACCCGACGCCGAGGGCCTTCACGAAGGCGGCCACCGCCAGCCCTGCGGTCAACGCGACGACCGCGACAGCGAGCGGCATCGCCACCGCGATGACCACGCCGCCGGCCGGCAACGTGTGCACCAACGACTGCAGCAGCAGCCATTCGGAGACGAACCCGTTGCCCAGCGGCAACGCCGCCGCTCCCAACGCCCCGACCGCGAACAGGATGGTGGTGACCGGCATCCGGGAGCGCAGGCCGCCGAGCGCATCGAGGTCGCGGGTGCCGGTGGCGCGTACTACGGAACCGGCGGCGGTGAACAGCAACGCCTTGAACCCGGCGTGGTTGAGCACATGGAGCAGCGCTGCGGCCAGGGCCAAGGCGGCCAAGGTGGGCGCGCCCGAGGCGTTGAAGATGCCGGCGGCGCCCACACCGAGGAAGACCAGGCCCATGTTCTCCACCGTCGAGTACGCCAGCAGCCGTTTCAGGTCGGCGGCGACCGCGGCCTGCAGGATGCCGTACAGCGCCGACACCGCCCCGACGGTGAGCACGAGCAGCCACCACCAGCGTGACCCGCCGCCGAACAGGTCGAACCCGACCCGGATGACCCCGTACACGCCGAGGTTGACCATCGCCGCGGACAGCATCGCCGACACCGGCGAGGGTGCCTCAGCGTGCGCGCGGGGCAGCCACACGTGCAGCGGCACCAGGCCCGCCTTGGATCCGAAGCCGGCCAGCACGAGCACGAACACCGCGCCGCGCACGGCCGGGGACAGGTGGGCGGCGCGCAGGTCGGCGAACGACTCTCCGCCCGCTCGGGCGGCGTAGACCACCAGGCCGAGCAGGATCGCCGCGAAACCGACCTGGGTCAGGGCGGCGTACCAGCGGCCCGCGTCGGCGACCGCCGGCCGGGCCCGATGCTCGGCGAGGATCAGCAGCAGCGAGGAGACGGCCATCAGCTCCCACAACACCAACAGCGTCGACACGCTTGCGGCGGCGGGCACCAGCAGCATCGAGACGGCGAAGACCGGCAGCGCCGCCTGCACGGGCCGCCCGGACTGGCCGTGGCCGCCGCCCGCGTAGCCGATGCCGTACAGCGCCGCGGCGACGAGGACCCCGCCGGTCACGGCGACGAACCAGCCGCCGAGCGGGTCGAGGGCGATCTCCACCCCGGCGAGCGGCAGCAACCCGGGCAGCCGGGCCTGGAACACCTGGCCTGACAACGCGGCGATGCCCGCGACCAGGCCGGAAAGGCCGATCGCCGCCGTGGCGGCACCGACGGCCGCCGGACGGGCCCGCCGCGGCAGGACGACGGCGGCCAGCACACCCGACCCGGCCGCGACACACGCCCCGGCCAGGGCCCACCCGATCACATTCACCGCCCGGTCAACCCCCGCAGCGCCGACACGATCGCCGCCGGCTCCGGAGGGCATCCCGGCACCCGCACGTCCACCGGCACCACATCGGCGACCGGTCCCCGCACCCCGTAGCCGCCGGCGAACTCACCGGCATTGATCGCGCAGTCCCCGACCGCCACCACGATCCGCGGCTCGCTCAGCGCCTCGAACGTGCGCTCCAGCGGCACCGCCATGTTGCGCGTCACCGGCCCGGTCACCACCAGCGCATCGGCGTGCCGTGGGGAGGCGACCAGCCGGGCGCCGTACCGCTCGGCGTCATACACCGGACCGAACGCGGACCCGATCTCGATCTCACAACCGTTGCAGGATCCGGCATCCACATGCCGCAGCTGCACCGACCCGTGCAGGGCGGCCGCCTTCTCACACGACAGGCCGCGGGGGCGGGGCGGAGCAGGCTCGGCCGTCCGGCCGGTCTCGCGGATCTTGCGCCACAGTTTGAGTACGGCCATGGTTGTCTACTCCGGCGTCGAACGAGGGGGAATTCCAGCCGGATGTGTTTCCGGGGGCGGCCATCCGGCTGGAGGCAAAGCGCTATGCCGGCGGGGACGGCGGAGCGGGGGACGCCTCCTGCAGGTCGGCGAGCAGCTCGACCTGGCCAGCCAGGACCTCGGTGAGGATGCGTCTCGCCACCGCGAGGAGCTCGGCGACCTGGGGGCTGGTCAGCGAGTAGTAGACCGTCGAGCCCTCCTTGCGGAACGTGACCAGGCCCGCCCGACGCAGCACCGCCAGCTGCTGCGACAGGCTGGTCGCCTCGACGCCCACCTCAGGCAGCATCTCGCCCACCGCGTGCTCGCGCTGCGACAGCAGTTCCAGCACCCGAATGCGGGCGGGGTGACCAAGAGTCTTGAAAAACTCCGCCTTGGCCTGATATAGCGGCCTGCTCACCCGTCAACCCCTACCCGGCGTGCCATCAACTCGTCCATCAGTTGCACACTTTAGCAAGTGTTCAAGCCCACCTGCTAGGTCACTGGTTGAGAACCGGAGTCGCGGCCGAAGCGGCGGCGGTACTCGGTCGGGGTCAGGCCGGTCTCGCGGCGCAGGAGCGTCCGTAGGTTCGTGGCCGTGCCGAGGCCGCTGCGGCGGGCGACCACGTCCAGCCGGGACTCGCCGCGTTCGAGGAGGCGGCAGGCGAGGGCGACCCGCTCCCCGGTCAGCCAGGCCAGCGGCGTCGTGCCCAGCTCGGCCCGGAACCGCCGGTGCAGTGTCGCGGCGCTCACCGCCAAATGGCCGGCCAGGTCCGCGACCGTCAGCGGACGGTCGAGATGCTCCTGAGCCCAGGCCAGCAGAGGGGCCAGCGAGTCGTCCGGGATTTCGGGGATCGGGCGCTCGACGAACTGCCGTTGACCGCCGTCGCGGTGGGCGAAGACGAGCCGGCGGCTGACCGCGTTGGCGATCTCGGCGCCGTGGTCGCGCCGCACCACGTGCAGGCCCAGGTCGAGGGCCGCGGCACTCCCCGCCGCGGTGAGGATGTCACCGTCGTCGACGAAAAGAACGTCGGTCTCCAGGTGTACGTCAGGGAAGCGCGACCGGAACTGGGCAGCCCACTGCCAGTGGGCGGTGGCCCGTCTTCCGTCGAGCACCCCGGCTTCGGCGAGCGTGAATGCCCCGCTGCAGAAGCCGATCAGCCGGGCGCCCCTGGAGTGGGCACGGCGGATCGCGTCCAGGACGGCGGGGCGGCGCGGTACCTCGACGTCGGGGCGGTTCGGGACGATGACCGTGTCCGCCTCGTCGACCGCGTCGAGCGGGGCGATCCCGCTCAGGTCGAAGAATCCGTCGCGCATCCGGGTGGTGCGGGTGGCCGCGCAGAGGCGGAAGTCGTACAGGTCGCGGCCGAGCTCGGGGCGGTGCAGTCCGAACACCTCGGTGGCGCAGCCGAGCTCGAAGGGGTTGGATCCGGCGTCGACCAGGGCAACGACGCGGTGCAAGGATTCTTGCGTCATGTGCGATTCCTAGCACTCACGGCGCACGCCGGAAAGGTCCGACGATGGGGGCGTGACCGAACCGATCTCCCTGACCGCAGCCCTGTCGTCCTTCGCGGAGCTGTGGAGCCCGCGCATCGTGACCCGGGTCAACGACCACGACATCCGCGTCGCCAAGGTGCGCGGCGAGCACGTCTGGCACAGCCACGACCACACCGACGAGTTCTTCCTGGTGCTCGAGGGGGAGCTGACGATCTCCCTGCGCGATCGCACAGTGGTGCTCCAGCGCGGTGACGTCTTCACGGTGCCGCGCGGGACCGAGCACAAACCGTCGTCGGAGGGCGGCGCGTCGATCCTCATGGTGGAGCCGACCGGGACGGTGACCGTGGGCGACCGGCACGAGGACGTGCCCGATCATGTCGACGCGACGACCGGGCACACCCTGTAGCCGCTCGTCAGGAGCCGGCCGCGACCTTGTCCGCAGGCCCGGTCACGTACTCACAGTGCGGGTTCGGGCCTGAGGTCTGTTCGATGATGGCGTCGAGCTTGTCCCGGGTGCGCGTCAGCTCCGCGATCTGCGCGTCGATGCGGTCGCGCTCGGACGCCAGCAGCCGCCGCGACTCCGGTGTGTTGACCTTCGCGTCGACGCACGGCAGCAGGTCGGCGATCGTCTTGCTGGAGAGCCCCGCGCCGTACAGGGACTGGATCAGCTTGACCCGCTCCACCGCTGCCTCGGTGTAGTGGCGCTGCCCGCTCACGCTGCGGGTCGAGGCCAGCAGCCCCTGCTCCTCGTAGTACCGCAGGGCACGGACACTCACCGCCGCCCGCGTGGCGACATCCCCGATTCGCATGTGTGACCCCCGTCTCGCACCTTGCCTCTGACGTCAACGTCAGGTCTTAGCGTAGCCACATGCAGATCACCGGAGCAAAAGCCCTCGTCACCGGCTCCAACCGTGGGCTCGGCAGAGCGTTCGTCGAGGCCCTCGTCGCCCGCGGCGCCAGCACGGTCTACGCCACCGCCCGGCGCCCTGAGCTCATCGACACCCCCGGCGTCACGCCGTTGCACCTGGACGTCACCGACGCCGCCTCCATCGCGGCGGCCGCGTCCCGCGTCGGCGAGCTGGACATCCTCGTCAACAACGCCGGCATCTCGACCCCCTCGACCCTGCTCGGTGACCACCTCGACAACATCCGCCGCGAGTTCGACACGCACTTCTGGGGCACCCTCAACGTCACCCGCGCCTTCGCACCGCGCCTGGCCGGCGGCGCCATCCTCAACGTCATCTCCGCACTCTCCTGGTACGTCTACGGCCCCACGAGCAACGGCTACGCCGCGGCCAAGGCGGCGGAATGGTCACTCACCAACGGCTTGCGCATCGAGCTCGCCGACCAGAAGACCCAGGTCACCGCGCTGGCCCTCGCCATAGCCGACACCGACATGATGGCCGCGTACGACATCCCGAAGCTGCCCCCGGCCGAGGTCGTCGCCATGGCCCTCGACGGCCTCGAAGCCGGCAAGCTCGAAGTCATCGGGGACCCCGTTACCGCCAACGTCAAGGCCGCGCTCGCCGGCGACCCCGCCGCCTTCTACGCCGACGTCCCGGCGGCCCTCTTCGGCCAGGCCCCTGGAAGTGACACGCGGTAGGTCGTTCAGGATGTGGACATGGCGTCTTCCCCGGATCACCGCTACCTGCTCGACAACGCCCGGGTGGAGGCGGGCGAGCGGTTCACCTGGCTGGCCGAGTTGTTCGACGGTGTCACCCGTGGGCACTTCGACCGGCTCGGAATGAAGGCCGGCTGGCGCTGCTGGGAAGTCGGTGCCGGCGGCCCCAGCATTCCCGAGGCACTCGCCATCGCCGTCGGGCCAACCGGTCACGTGCTGGCAACCGACATCAATCCGGCCTGGTTGGACACCCGCAGCGGGTACGAGGTGCGCCAGCATGACATCGTCACGGACCCGCCGCCGCGGCCAGGGACGTTCGACCTCGTACACGCGCGGCTCGTGCTCGTTCATGTCCCCGACCGTGCCCGAGCCTTGGCGACGATGGTGGCGGCGCTGCGGCCCGGCGGCTGGCTGCTGATAGAGGATGCTGACACCGAGTTGCAGCCGCTGGCCTGCCTCGACGAGGTTGGCCCGGCGCAGCGGCGCGCCAACCGGCTGCGGCGTGCCGTCCGGGAACTGATGACCCGCCGCGGCGCCGATCTGCGCTACGGCCGCACGCTGCCGCGGGCGCTGCGCGCCGCGGGCCTGGTGGATGTGACGGCGTCCGGCTGTTTCCCGGTGGGCGGGGTGGCCTGCGACCGCTTGGAGACGGCGACGGTGCGCATGGTCCGCGCCGAGTTGATAGCCGCAGGGCTGGCCGACGACGCCGAGATCGACGCGCACCTCGCCGCCGTCGACGCCGGCGAGCTCGACCTCACCCTCGCACCGCTGATCTCGGCGTGGGGACGCCGTGCGCCCTGACGAGGGCGCGTCCATCGCTTCGGCGGTGGACGCGCCCGCTCAGCCTCCCGTCAGGCAGAGGTCGCGGTGCGCCTGGGCAGCACCCAGCCCGGCCGCGGGAAGTGGCACGTGTAGCCGTTCGGATAGTTGATCAGGTAGTCCTGGTGCTCGGGCTCGGCCTCCCAGAACGGGCCGGCCGGCTCGATCGTCGTGACCGCCTTGCCCGGCCACAACCCTGACGCATCGACATCCGCGATCGTGTCGCGAGCGACCCGCTCCTGCTCGTCGGTGACCGGGAAGATCGCCGACCGGTAGCTCGTCCCCATGTCGTTGCCCTGCCGGTTCAGCGTCGACGGGTCGTGGATCTGGAAGAAGAACGCCAGGATGTCACGGTACGTCGTCTGTGTCGGGTCGAAGACGATCTCGACCGCTTCCGCGTGGCCAGGGTGGTTGCGGTACGTCGCGTGGTCGTTGTCGCCGCCGGTGTATCCGACGCGCGTGTCCAGCACTCCGGGCTGCCGGCGGATGAGATCCTCCATGCCCCAGAAGCAGCCGCCGGCCAGGACGGCCGTCTCCGTGCCCGGCTCGCGGGTGATCCGTCCGGTGTCGTTGACTCCGCTGGTCATGATGCGTTCTCCTTCGTGGCGTCCGACTCGAACAGCGAGCGGTACTCGCCGTAACCCTGCGCCTCCAGCTCGGAGACCGGGATGAAGCGCAGCGCAGCCGAGTTCATGCAGTACCGCAAGCCTCCCTGGTCGGCCGGGCCGTCGTCGAAGAGGTGGCCGAGGTGGCTGTCGGCGGCGGCGGACCGCACCTCGGTGCGGGTCATCCAGAGCGATCTGTCGGTCTTGGTGCGGACGACGTCGGCGTCGATCGGCTTGGTGAAGCTGGGCCATCCGGTGCCGCTGTCGTACTTGTCGGTCGACGAGAACAGCGGCTCGCCGGAGACCACGTCCACGTAGATGCCGGGCTCGTGGTTGTCCCAGTACTCGTTGCGGAAGGCCGGCTCGGTCCCGTCCTTCTGAGTGACCTGGAACTGGGTGTCGGTGAGGCGGCTGAGTGCGTCCGGAGTCTTACGGTAGTCCTGTGACACGATCTCTCCTCTTCTGACGCCGCTGGCTGCGGCGTCATCTGCAACAACACTGCCGTGAGCTGTTTTGGTCCCGGCCTCCTGAGGACCCGCTGTGATCACGCTCTCGGGCCGGCACACCAGCGGGGTCAGCGTCGGCGGCGCTGGTTCTGCAGGGTCTCCAACAGCCGTAGCCAGATCTCGCTGACGGTCGGGAAGCTTGCGACCGCGTGCCAGAGCCTGCTGACCGGCACGCGGCCCACCATCGCGACGGTGGCCGAGTGCAGCAGTTCCGTGGTCGCTGTGCCGGCAAAGGTCGCGCCGATCAGCGTGTCGGTGGCGCGGTCGACGACCACTTTGGCTCGGCCGTCGTAGTGCTCGCGGGAGACCTCGGCGCCCGAGACTCCGGCGATGTCGAACTCGGCGGTCTCGATGTCGATGCCTCGTTCGCGCGCCGCGGCCTCGGTCAGCCCGACCGCGCACACTGGAGGATCGAGGAAGACGACAACCCGTACGCGGACCGCTCCCGCCACATCACCCGCAGGACGCCACGCCGGGCGCCCCGCC
>NZ_JBFAIU010000237.1:0-11963 GCF_040654855.1 Asanoa sp. NPDC050611 | reverse complement strand
GCGCCGACGTCGTGCTCGACTTCGTCGCCGAGCAGGGAGCGGAACAGGACGGATTCGCGATGACCGCGCCGGCCGGTTCCTACTTCGTCATCGGGTACGGCGGCACCCTGCAGATCCCCACGCTGGACATCATTTCCACCGAACGCAACATCATCGGAAACATCGTCGGCACCTACAACGACCTCGCCGAGCTGATGGTCCTCGCCCAAGCCGGCCGCGTCACCCTGCACACTTGTACCTACCCTCTGGACGCCGCCCTCGACGCGATCCAGGACCTCGACGCCGGCCGGGTCCGCGGCCGCGCCATTCTCGTACCGTAAGGAGCTTTCGGCGATGGCCAAGGAACTGCGCTTCGGCGCTGATGCGCGCTCCCTCCTCCTGAACGGCGTCGACAAGCTGGCCGAGGCGGTCAAGTCGACGCTGGGCCCCAAGGGCCGCAACGTCATCCTGGAGAAGATCACCGGTTCCCCGGTCGTCACCAACGACGGCGTGACCATCGCGCGGGAGATCCACCTCAAGGACCAGTTCGAGAACATGGGCGCGCAGCTCGTCAAGGAAGCCGCGATCAAGACCAACGACATCGTCGGCGACGGTACGACCACGGCGACGGTGCTCGCGCAGGCGATCGTCCACGAGGGCATGCGGGCCATCGACGGCGGTGCGAACCCCGTACTCGTGAAGCGGGGTGTCGATCTGGCCGTGGACCGGCTCGTCGAGCGCCTGCGCACGGTCAGCCGTCCGGTGTCCACACAGGAGGAGCTGTCGCGGGTCGCGGCCATCTCGGCCAACGACGACGACGCGGTCGGCTCGGTCATCGCGGCCGCGCTGCACACCGTCGGCGACGGCGGCATCGTCACCGTCGAGGAGTCGGCCCGGCACGGCATGTCCGTCGAGTTCGTCGAGGGCTTCGAGTTCGACAACGGCTACCTGTCGCCCTACATGGTGACCAACCCGGCCAGCCTCGAAGCGGTCGTCAACGACCCGTACATCCTGCTGTGCAGCGAGAAGATCACCAAGGTCCAGCAGCTCATGCCGATCCTCGACAAGATCATGCGGGCGCCGCGGCCGCTGGTCATCGTCGCGGAGAACGTCGAGGGCACGGCGCTGTCGATGCTGGCGCACAACCACGTCAACGGGGTCTTCCAGTGCGTGGCGGTGCGGGCGCCCGGGTTCGGCGACCGGCGGCTGCACAAGCTCGAGGACATCGCCGCGATCACCGGCGGCGCGGTCTACAGCCGGCACTCGGGCTTCACGCTGGAGACGATGACGCTCGACCAGCTCGGCCGGGCCGCGCAGGTGCGGGTCAACGCCGAGCGCACGGCGATCATCGACGGCGCGGGCGACGCGTCGGCGGTCGAGTTCCGGGTCACCCAGCTGCGCTCCGAGCTGGAGCGGGCGACGTTCGGCGCCGACGAGGACGTGCTGACCGAGCGGATCGGCGCGCTGTCCGGGAAGGTCGCGGTCATCAAGGTCGGCGCGCCGACGAACGCCGAGCTCAAGGAGCTGCAGCACCGCGTCGAGGACGCGCTGTCCGCGACCCGGGCCGCGATGGCGGAGGGGATCGTCGCCGGTGGCGGCGCCGCGCTGCTGCACGCCCACGACGCCCTGGACGCGCTGGACGTCAAGGACGACAAGGCGACCGGCGTCGAGATCGTGCGCCGCGCGCTGACCGAGCCGGCGTTCCTGATCGCCGCGAACGCCGGCTACTCCGGCCAGGAGGTCGTCGACCGGATCTCACAGCTCGGGCCCGACGAGGGCTTCGACGCGCTGGAGGGCCGGTTCGGGAACATGGTCGAGATGGGCATCGTGGACCCGCTGCGGGTGGCCCGGTCCGCGCTGCAGAACGGCGCGTCGGTCGCCGGGCTGCTGCTGACCACCAACACGCTGGTGGCGGAGGAGCAGACGCCGTGGGGCGGCAGCGCGGCGCTGATGACCGAGTTCGGGCCGCTGGACGAGGGTCTCAAGCAGCCCTCGCCCGATTCGAGCACACCGCAGTCGCTCGGCCTCGGCCCGTCGGTCGGGTAGGTGGGCCCGGTCAAGGGCGACGGCGTGGCAGTGCCCGCCGTCGCCCCGGATGGTGACATCTCCGTCCTGCGCGAGCTGCGGTCGCGGGGGCGGCTGCGCGGAGTGGTGGCGTTGCTGGGCCCCGCGTTCGTGGCGGCCGTCGCCTACATCGACCCGGGGAACTTCGCCACCAACTTCACCGCAGGCGCCCGGTTCGGCTACACGCTGGCCTGGGTCATCGTCGTCGCGAACCTGATGGCCATGCTCGTGCAGTACCTGTCCGCCAAGGCGGGCGTCGCGACCGGCCGGGACCTGCCGGAGCTGTGCCGGGAACACCTGCCGCGCCCCGTCTCGCGCGGCCTCTGGGTCCAGGCGGAGATCATCGCGATGGCGACCGACCTCGCCGAGTTCGTCGGCGCCGCGGTCGGCCTCTACCTGCTGTTCGGTGTGCCACTGTTCGCCGCGGGCATCATCACGGCCGTCGTCGCGTTCGCCATCCTCGCGCTGGAGCAGCGCGGCTACCGGCGCTTCGAGCTGGCGATCATCGCGCTGCTCGGGATCGTCTTCCTCGGCTTCCTGTACGACCTGCTGGTCGTCGGCGCGTCCCCGTCGGGCCTGGCCAAGGGCCTCGTGCCGCACCTCGCCGGCGGCGACAGCCTGCTGCTGGTCTGCGGCATCATCGGCGCGACGGTCATGCCGCACGTGGTCTACCTGCACTCGGCGCTGACCAAGTCCCGGGTCGCCTGCCGCGACGACGCCGAGCGGCGCGAGCTGCTGCGCTTCCAGCGCCTCGACGTGGTCGTCGGTCTCGGCGCGGCCGGCCTGATCAACCTGTCGATGCTGGTGATCGCGGCGCAGCTGTTCAACGGCGGCGGCCGCGCGGACATCGACTCGATCGAGGGCGCCCACGCGGGCCTGGGCGCGATGGTCGGCGGCGGCGCGGCGCTGGCCTTCGCCGTGGCACTGCTGGCGTCGGGCCTGTCGTCGTCGAGCGTCGGCACGTACGCCGGCCAGGTCGTGATGCAGGGTTTCATCCGCCGCCAGATCCCGCTGTTCCTGCGGCGGGCGGTCACGATGGCACCGGCGCTGCTGGTGCTGGGCCTGGGCCTGCCGGCCACGGACAGCCTGGTGATCTCGCAGGTGGTGCTGTCGTTCGGCATCCCGTTCGCGCTGGTGCCGCTGCTCATGCTGACCCGCCGCCGCGACATCATGGGCACGTTCGTCAACAACCGCCTGACCAACGCGGCCGCCGGCACGATCGCGGCGTTGATCATCGCCCTGAACGTGTTCCTGCTCTACGACACGTTCTTCGGCTAAACGGCCGCCACGATCATCATCACGATCCCCGCCGCGGTGACGGCCGCACTGGTGAGCAGGAAGGCGGGGTTGTGGGTGCTCCACCAGCGGATGCGGGGCTGCACGCACCCGGGCACCTCGTCGATGCGGACGACCCGCAGGGCGAACAGGTTGAGCGTCCCGGTCAGGAGCCCGAGCGCACCAAGCCCGGCCACCGTCTCGGCAACCTGAGCGAACGTCGTGGTCGGCTCCATAACCGCATCACACCGCGTACGAGCGGCGCCCTCCGTCTCATCCTGAGACACGTCAGCGGCTTTGTCGATGGCCGCATCCGACGGTCAACGGCCCGCAGCGTCTGTCCGTTAGGGTCGGCGGATGGAGCCAGCCCTCGCCGCATCTGCCTTCGATTCGTTGCGGGTCGATGCCGTCTCCGACCACGACGCGCTGCGTCGCGTCTACGAACTGCCCAGCGACGGCGCCGTGCGGAAGCAGATGACCGCGCTCACCGAGCAGACCCGGCGGTTGGTCGAGTGCGCGTCGCTGGTTCTGGTCGCCAGCGTCGACGCCGCGGGCAACTGTGACGTCTCACCGCGTGGCGGTCCCGCCGGGTTCGTCGCCGTTTTGGACGCACGGACGGTGGCGATACCGGACGCGACCGGCAACAAGCGGCTCGACACCCTGCAGAACGTCGTCGCCACCGGGCGGGCCGGGCTGCTGTTCCTCATCCCGGGGCGCACCACGACATTGCGGATGAACGGCCGGGCCTGTGTGTCCACCCGCCCCGATCTGCTGTCCCAGCTGACCGCCGTGGGCAAGCCGCCGGCCAGCGCGCTGGTGCTCGGGATCGAGGAGGTCTATCCGCATTGCCCCAAGTCGCTGCTGCGTGGCGGGGTCTGGAAGCCGGAGCAGTGGTTGCCGGCGGACGCCCAGCCGACCTCGGCCGAGGTGACCCTGGCCCAGTTGCGGATGCCGGGGCTGACGATCGCCGACATCGAGCAGGCGGAGGCCGACGCGCTGAGGTACCGGTACGAGTAGACGCTAGAGCCGTCCCTCGTCCACCGCGCGGCTGATCCACGGGATCACCTCGTCGAGCATGGTGTCGAGGGTGGTCGTCGCCGTGAAGCCGAGCACGTCCCGCGCCTTGGTCACGTCGGGCACCCGCTTGGCGACGTCGTGGGCGAACGGCTCGTCGCTGACGTGACGGAACGGCACGTCCGGGCGCTTGATTTTGCGCCAGATCAGCTCGGCCAACGCGAGCACGGTCGTCGACTCCGCCGTGGACAGGTTGAAGTCGTCGTTGTGCGCGGCCGGGTGCTCCATCGCGGCCGCGATGCCCCGGGCCAGGTCGCCGCCGTAGGTGTAGTGGCGCACCTGCTGGCCCGAGCCCAGGATGTGCAGCGGGTCCTGTCCTTTGAGGATCTTCTGCACCAGGTCGGGTACGACGTGCGACATCGCGAGCTTGACGTTGCCCGAGAGCACCTCGGCCGAACCGAGCGCGCGTCCCTCGCCCACGCCGACGCAGTTGAAGGGCCGCACGATCGTGTACGGCAACCCGTGCTGGTCCCAGGCCGCCCGCGCCCAGTACTCGACGGCGAGCTTCTGGAACCCGTACGACGACACCGGCGGCGGTATGCGTCGCTCGTCGCCCTCCCGGCTCGGCCACTCGTCGGTCGACTCGTACACCATCGACGACGAGATGTAGGTGACCTTGCGCAGCTTCCCGGCGCGGTGAGCCGCGATCGCCGCGTCGCACGAGGCCGCCATGATCCGTTCGTTGGTGGCGAGCAGGTCGTACGCGTAGGCGTGGAAGTAGGAGATTCCGCCGATCATGGCGGCGCCCGCGACGAGATGGTCGCAGTCGACCAGCAGCTCCGCGAGCAGGCCCGGCTCGCGTGCGTCGCCCTCGACGAAGGAGAAGCGCGGGTGGTCGTCGTACCCGTGCGCCACCGGCCCGTACTTCGAGTAGTTGTCGAGCCCCACCACCTCGTGCCCACGGTCGAGCAGCTCCTCGACCAGGTAACCGCCGATGAAGCCCGCCGAACCGGTGACCAGCACCTTCGCCACGCCGTGTGCCTTCCTATCGCGTCTTGTCGAGATCCTGCTCGGGCAGCACGGCCGGGCGGATCCGCTCCCACCGCGCCGCCAGCTGGTCGGGCGTGAGCCGCGGCCCGAACGCGAAGAAGTACCAGCGAAGGTAGCTGGGCAGGAAGCGGCCGATGTCGAAGCGGGACTCGCCGAGTTGGCGGTCGAGCCAGATCGTGGGGACCTCCGCGACGGGCAGGCGCAGGCGGGTCGCCTTCGCGGTCAGCTCGATCCCGATCTCGAAGCCCGTCCGGGACTCGATGCCGACCTCACGGACGAACGCGGTGTCGTACGCCTTGAAGCTGTTGGTCGCGTCGCGGGTGCCGACCCGGGCCAGCAGTCGCAGGCTCCGGCCGGCCCACCGCGATGCCATCCGCTTGAAGCGGGGACCGCCGACCTGCTGGCCGCCGGGCATGTAGCGGGAGGCGGCGGCGACCACGACGCCGCGGTCGACGAGGCGGGCCAGATCGTCGATCTGGCGGGGGTCGTCGCAGCCGTCGGCCATCGTGACGACCGCGACCGGCGCGCGGGCCACGTCGATGCCGAACCGGACCGCGTTGGCCGGCCCGGGTCCGTAGGTGTTGAGCACCGTGCGCACGCGCGGGTCGCGCTCGGCGATCTGTCGCGCGTACGGGACGGTCGTGTCCTCCGGCATGTCGTGCACGACGAGGATCTCGGCGGGCAGCATGACCTCGCGCAGGATGCGGTCGAGGCACCGCACGACCGCCTCACCCTCGTTGTAGACCGGGATGACGACGCTGACGCGGGGGGTCACACCCGCACGCCCTGCCCGGTCAGGCCCCACATGTCGACGAGGGGTTTGTCGGTGTCCAGCCGGCCGTACTCCGCGTGCGGCGCGGCGATCACCAGCAGGTCGGCCCGCTTGAGCACGTCGTCGAGCGGGAGGAAACGGTCGTCGGTCACGTACGGGTCGGTGCACAGCGTCTCGCGCGCCTTCAGCGTCAGGATCTTGCGAAGCTTGTACGCCAGGCTGTCGCGGGAGTCGTCACTGCCGCCCTTGAACGCCATGCCCAGGATGCCGACGGTCATCTCCGCGAGGTCGAACCGGTCCTCGAGCCGCGAGACCAGGTAGAGCGGCAGGCCCTCGTTGATGAGCATCGCGGAGTGGCCGAGCACGAAGTTGTTGCGGTTGAACGCTGCCAGCTGCATCGTGTCCTTGAGCAGGCACGGCCCGGCGGCGAAGCCGGGCATCGGCAGGTCCGCGGCCCGCGGGTAGTCGTAGGCCACCGCGTGCCGGATGCGCGCGAAGTCGAGACCGAAGTCGTTGGCCATCATCCAGAACTGGTTGGCGGTCGCGAACTTGATGTAGCGCCAGGTGTTGGTGAACAGCTTCGCGAGCTCGGCCTCCTCGGGCTGCAGTTCGACGATCGTGTCGGTGAGGTGGCGGAACAGCCGTCCGGCGCGGGCCAGCGCGGCCGGCGTGCGGGCGGCGACGATCTGCGGCAGCGCGAACAGCTCGGTCATCGCCTTGCCCTCGGCGATCCGTTCCGGGCAGAACGCCACGTCGACGGCGAGGCCCTTGCTGGTCAACAGCTTCTCGGTCAACGCGGTCACACCGGGATAGACCGTGCTGCGCAGCACGACGAGCTGACCGTCGTGCAGGTGCTCGGTGCAGCGCTCCAGCGCGCGCGGCACCGCGCCGAGGTCGGGGTTGAGGTGCTCGTCGACGGGGGTGCCGACGACCACGACCAGCGCGTCCGCCAGGCCGACGCTCGACGCCGCCGTCGTGGCCGTCAGGCGACCGGCGGCCAGCGCCGCGGTCAGCTCCTCGCCCGCGCCCGCCTCGGCGAACGGCAACCGGCCGGCGTTGACGAGGTCGACCGCCGCGGCGTCGATGTCGTAGAGCACGACCGACAGGCCCCGCGAGGCCAGCGCGATTCCCAACGGCAGGCCGACCCGCCCGCACCCGCCCACGACGCAGACGTCGACCGCGGTCTCCGCAACTGCCATCGCGACCTCACACTCCTGTCCGCCCGGCGCGGATCCTGTGCAGGTTACTGGTGAGGAAACCTCGGGTCCACCCACCGGCGTGACAGGGGCTAATGTCCCCCGCATGGCCGGGACCCTGACATCCGAAATCAGCTCGCGCGTGGCCGCCGCGTTGCCGGCCGGTGCGGTGGGGGCCGCCATCCGGGCGGTCTACCCGCGGATCGAGCCCGAGCTCGCCCGGCTCGCCTCCTACGCGCCGCGCGGGGGCACCGCCGTCGACATCGGCGCCTGGTACGGGCCGTGGACCCGCGGCCTGCGCCGGCTCGCCGACCGGGTCGTCGCGCTGGAGCCCGCCGCCGACCTGGCCCGCCGGGTCGCCACGGCCTATCCCGACGTCCGGGTGGTCGAGGCGGCCGCCTCCGACCACCTCGGCACCGCGACGCTGTTCCTCCCGGCCGGTGGCCCTGGCGTGGGCACGTCGTCGGTCGAGCACGGCGAGGGTGTCGGCACCACGGTGCGCCGGGTGACGGTGGACAGTCTCGACCTCACCGACGTGCGGTTCATGAAGATCGACGTCGAGGGACACGAACTGCCCGCGCTGCGCGGAGCCGAGCAGACGGTACGGCGGGACCGCCCGCTGCTGCTCGTCGAGGTCGAGGAGCGGATCCAGCCGGTCGAGCCGGTTGTCGCGCTGCTCGCGGCGTGGGGCTACCGGCCCTTCGTGATGCCGCGCGACCGCTGGCTGCCCCTCGAGGAGTTCGACCTGGTCGCCCACCAGCGTGCGGCGGTCGGCCGGGTGCGGCAGAGCTTCGCGCGGCGGGTGGTCGCGCCGTGGCCCCGCTACGTCAACCTCGTGCTGTTCCGGCCGGAAGGATCTCGATGAGCACGACCACGGCCGAGGCGGCCCGCCCGGACACGCCGGCGACCGTCACGATCCCCGCCTGGATCGTGCGGGATCCGCTGCGGGTGGTCGCCGCCGTGCTGATCGCCGCGAGCACCGCCTGGCGAGCCGCGATCACCACGCGCGGCTATCTCGTCGCGGACGACTTCCCGATCATCTCCCAGGCCGACGCCAGCGGCCTGAACCTCGGCTACCTGCTCGAGTACTACAACAACCACCTGATGCCGGGCGGCCGGCTGGTCACCTGGGTGACGCACCGGCTGACCGAGTTCGACTACTGGCCGTACGCCACCTTGATGATCATCACCAATCTCGTGGTGGCCATCGCCTTCTACCGGCTGCTGCGGCTCATGCTCGAACCGAGCTGGGCGCTGCTGGTCCCGCTGTGCCTGTTCCTGTTCAACCCGCTGACGCTCGAGGTCAGCGCCTGGTGGGCGGTCGGCATCAACCTGCTGCCGATGCAGCTGGCGATGATCATGGGCGTCGCCAGCCAGGTCCGCTACATCCGCACCCGGGAACGCCGGCACCTGGTGGCGCTCGGGCTGTGGGTGGTCTTCGGCCTAATCTTCTTCGAGAAGTCGTTGCTGGTCGTGGCGCTGGTCTTCCTGCTGACCGCCTGCCTCTACGCCCCCGGCGGCCCGGTCCGCGCCGCGTTCACCACCATCCGCCGCTGGTGGCCCGCGTGGCTGGTCGTCACCGGCGTCTCCCTGGTCTTCCTCGCGCTCTACCTCACCGGGTCGACCTCCTCGTTGCGTCGACCGATGTCCGGCGCCGAGGTGGGCACCTTCCTCCAGCAGTTCTTCGGGCAGTCGCTCACGACCGGACTCCTCGGCGGGCCGTGGACCTGGCTCGACGCGTCGGACGGCCCGGCTGTCGCCGCGCCGACGGCCACGCTCCAAGCGATCTCCTGGCTGCTCGTGGCCGCGCTCGTCGTCCTCACGCTGTGGCTGCGCCGGACGACGGCCCTGCGGGCCTGGCTGCTGTTGTCGCTCTACGCGGCTTTCTCCGCCGGTCTCATCGGTGCCACCCGCCTCGGGTCGGCGTACAGCGGCGTCGCCGGCCTCGTGCCCCGGTACGTCGCCGACGTGCTGCTCGTCGCCGCGATCTGCGTGGGCGTCGCGCTGTGCGGGCTGCGCCGCGACGACCCGCGGCCGACTTCGGCCCTGCTCGCGGCGGTACGGTCGCGCCCGCGGACGTTCGGCGCGGCGCTCGCGACCGGCACGGTCCTGCTCGTGGCCAGCAGCCTCTACAGCGGGATGGACTTCGCCACCGACTGGGCGTCGAAGCTGGGCCGGGACTACCTGACGACGGCCCGGGACGGCCTCGCGAATGCCGCTCCGGGCACGGTGTTCATGGACCAGCCCGTGCCGGCGAGCATCGTCGACCCGCTCTCCGCGCCGTGGAACGCGCAGTCGCGGTTCTTCGCCCCGCTCGACCACGATCCGGTTTTCGTGACCAAGGCGCAGCACCTGTTCGTCTTCGACTCCTCCGGAAAGGTGCGGCCGGCGTGGGTCAAGGGCGTCAAGGCCCGACCCGGACCGGAACCGGGCTGCGGCTACCAGCTCACCGGTGGACGGACCACGACGATCGCCCTCGCCGGCACCGTGACCGAGTACTGGCAGGCGGTTCGCATCGCCTACCTCAGCGACCGCGACACCACCGGCACGTTCCGGCTCGGCGCGGGGGAGGCCACCACCTTCGACGTGCACCGGGGGCTCAACGCGATCTTCCTGCTCGTACACGGTGGCGGCAGCTCGGTCGATCTGGCCGTGGCCGACCCGGCGACCAGCTTCTGCACCGACGAGATCGAGATCGGCGAGCTCGTGCCGCAGCCGACCGGATAGACCGTGTGGCGACCGACAGCCCGGCTCGTTCCGCACGGCACCGCGGCCGCGATCACGGCGGTGGTGCTCGCGCCGCTGGTCGCGCCCGGCTACGTGCTCCGCTACGACATGGTGTTCGTCCCGCGGCAGCCGCTGAGCTGGGAGATGCTCGCGCCGGCCGACGCGCTTCCGCGGGCCGTACCACTGGACGCGCTCGTCTCGTTGGCGAACCTGGCCGTCCCGGGCTGGCTGCTGCAGCGGTTCGTGCTGGTGGCGATCGTCTACCTCGCGGCGCTGGGCATGGCGCGGCTGGTGCCGACCGAGCGGACGCTGACCCGGGTCGTGGGTGCGCTCGCCTACGCGTGGACGCCGTTCCTCGCCGAGCGGCTGTTGCTCGGTCAGTGGGGGCTGCTGCTGGCCTACGCCGCGCTGCCGTGGCTGGTGGCGGCGGTCCGTGACGTGCGCGCCGGCCGGCCCGGTGGGCTGGCCCGGCTGGTCGTGGCGGCGGCGCCGGCCGCGGTGACACCGACCGGAGGGCTGATCGCCCTCGCGACCGTGCTGGTTCTGCTGCCGGGCGGATTCGCCGGGTGGCGGCGGTCGACCGCGCTCGGCGTCGGTGGTGTCGCGGCGCTGTGCGCGCCGTGGGTGGTCGCGGCGCTGACCAGCGCGGCCGGTGGCCGCTCGGATCCCGAGGGCGTCGCCGCGTTCGCCGCACGGGCCGAGAACTGGAGCGGCACGATCGGTGCGCTGGCCGGCACCGGCGGGATCTGGAACGCGCAGACCGTGCCGGGCAGCCGCGGGTCGGCGCTCGTGCCGATCGCCACCCTGGCCCTGCTGGCGGTCTGCGCGGTCGGGTTCCACGCGCTGCGCCGGCGGTGGCCCGGCGACGCGGTGCGCCTGGCGTGGCTGGCCGCGGGCGCGTTCGTCGTCGCGCTGGCCGGCACGGGGCCGGGGGAACCCGTTCTCGGGTGGCTCGTCACCAGCGTTCCCGGCGCGGGCCTGCTGCGCGACGGCCAGAAGTTCCTGATCCCGTACGCGGCGCTGGTCGCGGTCACCTTCGCCGTCGGCGCGGAGGCGCTGGCGCGCGCGCTCGCCGGCCGCCTCGACGCGAACGCCGGACGGGTCGTGCTGGTCGCCGCCGCCCTGCTGCCGGTCGCGATCCTGCCCGATCTCGCGGTCGGCGCGGCCGGCCAACTGCGCCCGGTGCGGTACCCGGCCGACTGGGCGGCCGTGTCCGCGCGCGTCGCCGCGGCGCCGGGCGAGGTGCTCTCGCTGCCGTTCGAGGGCTACCAGCGCTACCGGTGGAACCGTGGCCAGGTCGTCCGCGACCCCGCACCGCGCTACCTGGACGCGCCGGTGCTGATGAACGACGCCCTGCGGGTCGGAACCGTGACCGTCGACGGTGAGAACCCGCGGGCCGCACGGGTGCGGGCCGCCCTCGACGCGGGAGAGCCGGTCGCGGGTTCGGGGGTGCGGTGGGTCCTCGTCCGCACGGAGCCGGGCGTCGAGCTACCCGCGAACGTCCTGTCCGGACTGCGGCCCGTGTACGCCGGCGAGTACCTGGCCCTGTGGGAGAACCCCGGGATCACGGCGGCATCCCCGGGACCGGGCCGGCGGTGGCCCGCGGTGGTCGCGCACGTGCTCGCCGGGCTCGTCGTGATCATTGGTGCCTTCGTGGTGCTGCGCGGGCGGCGGGAGCCGTGATACGGTCCGCGCACTCACGGTTCCGGGGAGGGGTATCTATGGCCAGGTTGGCCACGTTCGTCGTCGCCGCCGTCCTCGGTGCGACGCTCGGCGTCATTGGCATCGTCGCCACCGTTGGTGCGGTGAGCCCGTCCGCGGATCACGTCGCCGACGAAGTCGTCGACGATCCCGCCATGACGGTCTACGGCACTCGCTGACCCCGC
>NZ_JBFAIU010000236.1:0-12017 GCF_040654855.1 Asanoa sp. NPDC050611 | reverse complement strand
CCGCTGGCCGCGTCCGGTGGCCTGTGGGGGCAGGCGATGGAGATCGTCGCGGACGGCCGGGTCCGGGTTGCCGGGCGCGGCGTCGCCAACCGGGACTCCATCGCGGGGGCGGCCATCGCCGAGGCGGTCATCGCCGGCCTCTTCGGCGTGGAGCCCGGGTTCACCGCACTGCGTTCCACCAACCCCCATCCCGACACGGTCACCGCCCCGGACCTCGGCACGCTGGAGAACCTCAACCTGCGCCCGGCTCCCGAACCCGTGGGAGCCTGCTGACGGTCGTTCCGCGGTGGCCACGCCGCACCAGGAAGGACACTCGTGACCACACGACCGCGACCGCTCCGGCGCCTCCGAGCCGCAGCCGTCGTCGCCTCGGTCGTCGCCGGCGTGGGCTTCTTCGCGCCCACGCCGGCACACGCCGCGACACCGACCCCGGACCAGCAGTGGGCGGCGATCCAGTCGCTGCTCGCGAACATCAAGGGCCGCTGGACCGACCAGTCCTATGTGAACTCCATCGTCAACGGCATGCCGAGCACGGCCCTGCTCGGCAACGGCGACATCGGCATCACCTCGTCCGGCAGCGCGGGCGTCAAGACGTTCCTCGTCGCCAAGGGGAACTTCTGGCGCGGCAACCCGGGTCCGGCGATCGCACCCGTCGGCGGCGTGACGCTGGCCGCGGCCGGCGGCGGCAGCGGCTCCACGAACCTGGCCCTCGGCGCCACCGCCACGGCCAGCAGCTCGCACCCGTCGTTCCCACCGGCCCGCGCCGTCAGCGGCCAGTGGGGCCCGGGCTACGAGGGCTGGGTGTCCGAGGTCGGGAAGCCGCAGACACTCACCCTCGACCTGGGCACCGCGAAGACGTTCACCCGCTACATCGCGCGGCACGACAGTGCGGCCCGGCCCGCCGAGACGGCCAACAACACGAAGAACTTCCAGGTGTCGACGTCGACCGACAACCAGAACTGGTCGACCTGGGACACCGTCACCAACAACACGGCCGCGGTCACCGACCGGACGCTCGCGGCGCGTACCGCCCGCTGGGTGAGGCTCGTCGCGACCGAGCCGACCCAGGGCACGACCGCCGACTCGCAGCAGAACCCCCGGGCCCGGATCGGGCAGTTCGAGCTGTACGGCGCGGGCGGCGGCCCCGGCAACCCCGGCGGCGGCACCTTCCTTGAGGAGCAGAACATCCTGCGCGGCGAGGTGGACACCACGATGACCATCGGCGGGCAGCCGGTGGTGCTCAAGACCTGGGTCGCCGCCAACGACAACCTGCTGGTCACCCAGATCCGCTCGACCGGCACGGCCGCGGTCCGGCTGGAGGCGCGCACCTGGTCGGGCGCCACGAACCCGATGGGCGGGTTCACGCAGACAGCCGGCGTCTCGGGCAACACGACCTGGGCCGCCCGCACCACGCCGAGCGGCTCGCGCTGGGTGTCCCGGGCGGCGCTGGCCAGCCGGCTCGTCGGCGCGAACCCGGTCGCCGCGCCGACCGCGTCCGGCAACACGGCCCGGTTCCAGTTCGACCTGGCGCCCGGGCAGACGCTGCGGCTGGTGACCGCGGTCGCCGGCGGCGGTGCCAACAACGGTGACCCGGCGCCCGGGGCTCGGTCGCTGGCCGAGGCACAGACCGGCACCGCGCTCGACGGGCTCTACACCGGTCACGTCGACTGGTGGAAGCAGTACTGGCTGCGGTCCTACGTGGACCTCGACGACGACGTGCTGGAGCGGTTCTACTACGCGGCCCAGTACTTCCTCGGCTCGGCGTCCCGAAACGGCAAGACGGCGCCGGGGCTCTACGGGCTCTGGATCACCAAGGACGACCCGTACTTCAGCGGCGACTACCACCTGAACTACAACTTCGTCGCCAACTTCTACGGTGCGTACTCGTCGAACCGGGCCGACCTGGCCATGCCGATGATCGACGCGGTGATCTCGTACCTCCCGGAGGCCCGGCGCCGGTCCACCCAGGAGCTGCAACAGGTCAGGTCGGACTACGTGACGCCGCGGTTCGGCACGGGCGGGATCGCCGGCGGCGTGCTGTTCCCGGTGGGCATCAGCCCGTTCGGGGGTACGCCCGACGGCAACTACTGGCAGCAGGTCGGCAACGCGCTCTTCAACGTCGTGGAGTTCATCGCGTACTGGGACTACACCCGGGACCGGACCTACCTGCAGACCAAGGCGTACCCGTTCATGAAGGAGGTCGCGACGTTCTTCAGCCGGTGGATGGAGTACGACGCGGCGACCGGCCGCTACACGACGTGGGGCGGGCCGCACGAGGGCACCTGGGCACGCAACCCCAGCCTGGATGTCGGGATGCTGCGGTACCTGCTGACCTCGCTGCTCGCCGCCAGCACCGAGTTGGGACTCGACGCGGGGTCGCGGCCGCTGTGGCAGCAGATGCTCAACGGGCTGCCGCCGATCGCGACGACGACGTACAACGGTCGCACGGTTTATGCGCTCGGCGACCCCGGCACGGTCTCGGACGGGCGGGCCATCCGGCCCGGCGACAACACGGTCAACCTCGAGTTCATCCACCCGGGCGAGGGCCTGGGCCTCAACTCGCCGGTCGCCGACCGCCAGCGGGCGATCGACACGCTGGACGCGATGAACTCGTGGGGTCAGGACAACAGCTTCCCGAAGGTGTTCACGCAGGCGGCCCGGGTGGGCTATCCCGCGCAGAGCCTGATCGACAAGCTGAAGGCGCAGATCACCGCGAAGACCGACCCGAACCTGCGGATCCGGGACGAGTGGCACGGCCTGGAGAAGTCCGGCGCGACCGAGGCGGTCAACAACATGCTGCTGCAGAGCGACGACGGCGTGGTCCGCGTGTTCCCGGTCTGGCCCTCGTCGAAGAGCGCCAGCTTCGTCAAGCTGCGCGAGAAGGACGCGTTCGTGGTCTCCAGCGCACTCTCCGGCGGCCGGGTGTCCTATGTCGACGTCACCAGCGAGGCGGGCCGGCAGCTCCGGCTGCGCAACCCGTGGCCCGGCCAGCCGGTCACGGTGGTCCGGGTCGGCGGCGGCGCCGTGCCGCCGACGGTTAGCGGCGACGTCATCACGTTCGCCACGCAGGCGGGAGCGACCTACACGGTCACCTCGCCCTGAGGCCCCTTGGGTAGGGGATCACCGCCGGCCCGGCTCGTCACCGGGCCGGCGGCCCTCGGGCGGCGACTCGATCGCGGCGGCCACGTTGCGGCGCAGTTCGAGCGGGATCAGCTCGAGCAGCTGGTCCGGGCGCAGCGGCAGGTCGAGCAGGCTGAGCCGGACCCGGCTGCGGTTGGCGTAGTCGTCGACGGAGAGCCGGACCACCTGCGCCGCGGCCGCCTGCAGGTGCACGGAGAGCCGTTCGCCGGCGGGGAGGTGCATCGGCTCGGTGCCGTCGGCCTCGACGGTGAGCTCGTCCTCGGCCCGGAACGCGACGCGGTCGTCACCGCCGAGCACCACCGGCCGGCTGATCCCCGACATCGGCGCGACCGGGGTCACCACCATGGCGTTCGACGACGGGGAGAGCACCGGTCCGCCGGCCGAGTAGTTGTAGGCGGTCGAGCCGGTCGGCGTGGCGACGATGACGGCGTCGGCGCGGTAGTAGCCGTAGTGCACCTCGTTGACGGTCAGGTCGACGTTCGTGGTGCGGCCCGGGCCGGCCCGGCCGAGCACGACGTCGTTGAAGGCACAGCGCTTCTGGTCGCCGGCGGTCACCCCCATCCCGGCGTGCGGCTCGACCGTGTAGTCGCCCTCGGCGAGCCGGTGCAGGGCCGCCGGCAGGCCGGCCGGCGTGACCTCGACGAGGAACCCGAGGTTGCCGTAGTTGACGCCGAGGATCGGCACCGGTCGCTCCACCATCAGGCGCATCGCGCCCAGCATGGTGCCGTCGCCGCCGAGCGCGACGACGCCGTCGACCTGCCGGCGGAACTCCTGCTCGGAGACGACGTCGACGCCATCGGGGAGCCGCGGCCGGTCGACCGCCCGCCCGACGACCCGCACGGAGTCGGCCTGCGCCGAGTCGACGATCGTGGCCAACGACTGGTCGACCGCCCTGGTCGGGTGGAGCACCAGACCCACGGAGATCATCTTTTCACTGTACGCGGAGCCCGGTTCACTCCAGCCGCGATGGCGCAAAGGGGACAAAGCCCTCAGCGTGGACATTGCGCGATGGGCACGCGGCTACGGTGAGAGAGGTGTGGGCCCGACACCGCGCGGCTTTCATCGCCTTCAACGTGGTCACGTTGGCGGCGGCGCTGGCGGTCCTGCTCACCCACCTCGGCGACGCCGCCGCCAACGCCGGTAGCGCCGCGTTCTGGGTGATGGTGGTCCTCGCGGTGCTGGCGGGCACGCAGGCGTTCGCGGCCGAGATCGGGCCCGAGCGCATCCGGGTGACCATCGCCCCCACCGTCTGCTTCACGTTCGCGATCCTGTTGACCTGGGGCCTGTGGCCCGCTGCCGCGACGCAGGCCGTCGCCTGCGGGGTGATCGCCTGGCGGCTCCGCCGCACACCGCTCGACGCGGCGGTGGCCGCGGCCCGCTACACCCTGGCGCTCGGCGCCGCGTCGGTCATCCTGTGGCTGGGTGAGCCCGACCCGTTCCGGGACAACAGCGGCACGAGCCTCGCCACCGACGCGCTGTCGGTCGTCGCGGCCGGTATCGCGTGGCTGGCCGTCTACGGCGTGCTGTTCTTCGGCACCCGGCTCGGCGAGGGCCTGCCGTGGCGGCGCGCCCTGGTCGTGGTGCGCGACCAGATGCTGTTCAACTCGGCGCTGCTGGTGCTCAGCCCCGTGCTGGCGCTGGCCGCCCGGATCAACGTGGCCTTCCTGCCGCTGGCGATCATTCCGCTGGTCGCGGTGCAGCGGCTGGCCCAGCTCTCCTCGCAACGGGAGAGCATGGCCCGGCAGGACCCGCTCACCGGCCTGGCGAACCGCACGGGCCTGCGCGCGGTCTACGACCGCCTCGTGTTTCGGCTCGGGCCCGCGGAGCCCGTACGCCCGAGGCGCGGCGGGCGAGCATGGGCGGGTGCAGTCGCCGCGGTCGCCGGGCATGGATCGGCGGTTGACCCTCCTGTTCGCGGTGACCGCCGGGGTCGCGATCGGCAATCTCTGCTGGGCGCAGCCCCTGCTCGACCTGATCGCCGACGACCTGGGCGCCTCCCCCGCCGGCGCCGGGTTGCTGGTTACGGCGACGCAGGTCGGTTACGCCATCGGGGTCCTGCTGATCGTGCCGCTCGGCGACGTGGTCGACCGGCGCAGGCTCGTCCCCGGGATGCTGCTCTGCTCGGCCGTGGCCCTGTTGCTGTGCGCGGTCGCGCCCACCATCGGCCTTCTGCTGGCGGCGACCGCGCTGCTCGGGCTGACGACGGTCGCGGGTCAGATTCTCACGCCGCTGGCCGGTGACCTGGCCGCACCCGAGCGCCGCGGTCAGGTGGTCGGCAAGGTCGGTTCGGGCATCCTGACCGGCATCCTCGCGGCCCGCACGGTCAGCGGCCTGGTCGCCGGCACCGCGGGCTGGCGCACGATCTACGCCTCGGCCGCGGTTGTCGTCGTGCTGCTCGCGGCGCTGATCCACCGGGCGCTTCCACCGCTCGCGCCCAAGACCCGGATGCGCTATCCCGCGCTGATCGCCTCGGTGGGCACGGTCGCCGTGCGCGAGCGTGCGGTCCGCTGGACGCTGCTGCTGGGCGCGATCGGCTTCGCGGTGTTCGCGATGTTCTGGACGGCGCTGACGTTCCGCCTCAGCGCACCGCCGTTCCACTACCCGCCCACGGTCATCGGCCTGTTCGGCCTGGCGGGACTTGCGGGCGTGCTCGCCGGCCAGCGCGGGGGCCGCCTGCACGACCGGGGCTGGTCGCTGCCGGCCACCGGCGCGGCCTGGCTGCTCGCCCTGCTGTCATTCGTCGTGGCGGGCTTCTCGGGCAACTCGGTCGTGCTCCTCGTGGTCGCGATCATCGCCCTGGACGTGGCCCTGCAGACGGGTTCGCTGCTGAACCGGGCGCGGCTCTTCGACGTCTCGCACGAGGCCCGCAGCCGCATCAACACGGCCTTCGTGGTCACCAACTTCATCGGCGGCGCCCTCGGCTCCGCGGCGGCGACGGCCCTGTGGCCGGCCGGCGGCTGGCCGGCGATCACCGCCGCCGGCCTGATCCTGAGCTGCCTGGCCCTCACGGTCTGGGCGGCAGGCCGCCGCAGCGCGCTGGTCGTAGTGCCGGAAGCCCACTGATGCGGCCGAGACCGAAGCGCCCGGGCGGCAACCCCCCTCGAACGGACTGCGATGACCCGGACGCCCGGCAGCCGCGGGCCGCGAACGATGATCAGGACGCCGACGTTCCTCTTCGCGGTGACCGCCGGCGTCACGGGCCAAGACCGATGACCACGACGCTGACCTTCCTCTTCGCGGTGACCCCCGGCGTCACGGGCCAAGACCGATGACCACGACGCTGACCCTCCTCTTCGCGGTGACCGCCGGCGTCACGGGCCAAGACCGATGACCACGACGCTGACCCTCCTCTTCGCGGTGACCCCCGGCGTCACGGGCCAAGACCGATGACCACGACGCTGACCCTCCTCTTCGCGGTGACCCCCGGCGTCACGGGCCAAGACCGATGACCACGACGCTGACGTTCCTCTTCGCGGTGACCGCCGGCGTCGCGGTCGGGAACCTCTACTGGGCGCAGCCCCTGCTGGGCCTCATCGCCGACGACCTGCACGTGTCCGCGGCCGGTGCGGGCTGGCTGGTGACGACGACACAGGTCGGCTACGCGATCGGCGTGCTGCTGATCGTGCCGCTCGGCGACGTCCGGGACCGGCGCCGGCTGCTGCCCGCCGTGCTGCTCTGCTGCGCCGCGGCCCTGCTGTGCGCCGCGGTGGCGCCGACCATCGCCGTGCTCCTCGTCGCCACCACGCTGCTCGGCGTGACCACTGTGGCCGGTCCGATCCTGATGCCGCTGGCCGGCGACCTGGCCGACGAGTCCAACCGCGGTCGCGTCGTCGGCACGGTGGCCGCGGGCCTGCTGACGGGCATCCTGGCCGCCCGCACGATCAGCGGCCTGCTGGCGGACGCCGCGGGCTGGCGCACGGTCTTCGCGGCGGCGGCGGTCCTCACGGCGATCCTGGCGGTCGTGCTCCACCGCGTGCTGCCACCGTTGCCGGCCAGGGCGGCGATCCCGTACCCCCGGCTGATCGCCTCGGTCCCGGCCGTGGCCCTGCGCGACCCCACGGTCCGCTGGACCCTCGTCCTCACCGCCCTCGGCTTCGCGGTCTTCACGATGTTCTGGACGGCGCTGACGTTCCTGCTGAGCGGCGCACCGTTCCGCTACCCCGTCTCGGTCATCGGCCTGTTCGGCCTTGCGGGCCTGGCCGGCGCCGTCGCGGCCCGCCGCGCCGGCCGCCTGCACGACGCCGGCCACTCGATCCCCGCCACGGGCGCGGCGTGGCTGGTCATCCTGATCGCGTACGGCACGGCCGCCTTCGCCGGCCACTCGGTCGTCCTCCTGCTGGTCGCGGTCGTCGCCCTCGACGTGGCCTTCCAGGCGACCGCGATCCTCAACCAGACCCGCATCCTCGCCACGTCACACACCGCGCGCAGCCGCCTCAACACGGCCTTCGTCGTAGCCACCTTCGCGGGCGGCGCCGCCGGCTCGGCAGCCGCGACCACGCTCTGGTCCGCCGGCGGCTGGCCGGCGATCACGACGACCGGCATCCTGACGAGCTGCGCCGCCCTGGCCGTCTGGGCGACCGGCCGCCCCGAGACCGCGGCCGTCACCTCGCCGCGTGCACGGCGGAGCTAGCGGCCGACCACGTCGCCGACCTGGGTGCGGGAGGAGACGCCCAGCTTGTGGAGGATGTTGCTCACGTGGACCGCGGCCGTTTTCGGGGAGATGTAGAGCCGCTTCGCCAGTTCCGCGTTGGTCAGGCCGTCGGCGATCAGCAGCGCCACCTCGCGTTCCCGCGGCGTCAGGGCCGCCGCGCCCGTGACCGCGCGGTCGCCGTCGCGGGGGACCAGGCCCAGCTGCTCGCGGACCCGGTCGAGCGCGGCCACCCGCCAGCCGCCCCAGCGGGACAGCAGCTCCGCGGCCCGGCCGGCCTCGACCTCCGCTTCCGCCGTGCGGCCCAGGGCCAGCGCGCAGCGGGCCGCGGCCACCGCGGCCGTGCCGCGCACGGACGGTGGCAGGATCTGCGACCCGCAGACCGCCTGGTAGCCCGCCAGCGCCTCGGCCGTGCGCCCGCCGACCTCGGCGAGCTGCGCGTCGACCAGCGTCCGGTAGTCGTCCCACACGTTCTCGTCGACCAGCGACCGCACCAGGTGCTGCAACCGCGGCTCCGGCAGCCCGGCCTCGATCGCCGCCGACAGCAGGTCGTGCGCCTGCGAACCGCTCCGCCAGCTCTGGTCGGCGACCGCGGCGAGCACCTCGTCGAGCAGCGCCGGCACGTCGCCGTAGCCAGGGCGGCGGCAGGCCAGGTGGAAGGCCAGGCCCGGCACCGTCAGCGGCTCCACATTGGGCCGTTCGCGCAGCTGGTCGATGATCTCGGCGACCCGGTCCCAGTCGCCCGACTCCAGATAGAGCCCGGCCAGGAACACCGCGTGGTAATCGGCCCACCGGCCCCGGCGCAGATATGACCGGTCGCGCTCGCGGCCCTGTTCCAACGCCGCGACGCCGACCGCCAGCGCGCCCTCGCGGACCGCGATCCGCGCCTGCCCCTGGAAGTAGGCCGCCACCGCCAGCGACTCGAAGCCCGCCCGCTCGGCGTCGACGCGCATCCGCTCGAGGAGCTCCGCGTGCTCGGCCGGCGAGTTGGGCGGCACGCCCTGGACCAGCTCGTTGAGGGCGCGCGCCGCGAGGACCCACTCCCCCGCCTTTTCCGCCTCGTCGATCAGCCCCGACAGGATCGCCTGGCCCTCGGCGGCCGTGGACGGCCACTCCGTCATCGCCAGGCCCTTTTCGACCAGGGCGGCCAGGCGGATCCGGGGCAGCTCCAGCTCGTCGGCGATGGCCAGCGCGCGATCGGCCCAGGCGACCGCCTCCGCGGTCTCGTCGCGCAGCATCGACGACTGCGCGACCGCGGTCATCGCCAGCGCCTGGTCGGCCCCGGCCGGCAGCTCGGCGATCAGCAGCTCGACCTCGTGGGTCAGCTCGTCCATCTCGGCCAGCTCGTCGGCCTCCCAGGCGAGCCGGATCATCAGGTAAAGCGCCTCGTTGCGGTCGGGGGCGGAGACCGCGCGGTCCCGCCAGCGCCGGGCGTAGCCGATCGCATCGGGCAGCAGACCGGCCAGCCAGGCCGCCCGCGCGGCGCCGGCCAGCAGCGACGGGTCCTCCGCGTCCTCGGCGAGGCCCATCTCCGCGAGCTCGAGCGCCTGGTAGGCGGAGCCGATCGACAGGTAGAGAGCGACACCGCGGCGGGCCGCCGCCAGCATGTCGTCATAGCGCCCCGCCGCCTGCGCGTGGTGCGCCACCATCGCCGGGTCGTGCGGCAGGCGGCCGTCGGTGTCGGCCAGCAGCGCCTCCAGGGCGGCCTCGTGCAGCCGCCGCCGCTGCCGGCCGATCAGGTGCCCGGCGATCGCCTCGCGCAGCAGGGCGTGCCGGAAGCTGAACTCGTCTTCGCCGGTCTCGACCAGCACGTCGCGGGCCACCAGCGCGCCCAGCGCCCGGATCAGCTCGTCCTCGCCGGCGCTGGTCACCGCGGCCAGCAGGTCGAAGTGCACCCGGTGACCCAGCACCGACGCCGCCTCGACGATCCGGCGCTGCTCGGGCTCGAGGTCGTCGACCTGCCGGCGCAGCACCTCGGCCAGGCTCCACGGCAGCGGCTGCTCGTAGACCGCCTCCAGGTCGTCGCCCTCGTGACCTCGGAGCAGCTCCTCGAGGAAGAACGGGTTGCCGCCCGTGCGCTGGTGCAGCGCGGCGACCGCGCGCGGCGGGGCGGGGCGGCCCGTGATCGCGGCGAGCAGCGTCGCGGTGTCGGCCTCGTCGAACGGGTGCAGGTCGAGCCGCGTCACCGAGTGGCGGCGCCCCAGGCGCGACAGCAGCGCCGTCATCGGGTCGCGCCCCGTCACCTCGGCCGGCCGGTAGGAGCCGATCAGCACCTGCGGGCCCTCGATGTCGGCGATGCGCTCGAACAGCGCCGCGCTCTCGGAGTCGGCCCAGTGCAGGTCTTCGAAGACGATCACGGCGGGCCGGTCGGCGATCAGCTCGCTCACCAGGCGCACGCCGCTGTGCAGGCGCTCGACCGGGCTGCGGCCCGAGTCGCCCAGCTCGGCCAGCAGCGCCGGGTCGACGCCCGCCCGGCCGTCGAGGGCGTCCATCAGCACCTCGTAGGGCCGGGACAGCGAGCCGGGCTCGGCCTGGCCGACGAGCACCACCGCGTCGGCGTCGAGGGTGGACAGCAGCTCGCGGACGAGCCGGGTCTTGCCCACCCCGGGCTCGCCGGCGATCATCGCCACGCCGGACCGGCGGGCCGCGACCAGTTTCCGCAACTGGCGCAGCTCGCGATCGCGCCCGATCATCACCGGGCTGGCGCCTCCCCGCGTCGTCCGCACGCCAAGCAGGTTACCCGTGACCACCGACAACTCCGGACCCCGCGACGGCAGGCGACAATGACAGGCATGCGGATCCTCATGGCAGGCGCGTCCGGTTTCCTCGGCGACCGGCTCATCACCGGCCCGCTCCACGGTCACGACATCGTGCGGCTGGTCCGCCGCGCGCCGCGAGCGCCCGACGAGATCCGCTGGACGCCCGCCTCGGGCGAGCTGGACCCGTCCGCCCTCGACGGCGTCGACGCCGTCATCAACCTGAGCGGTGCGAACATCGGCGACCAGCGCTGGACCCCGGCCTACCGGCGGCTGCTGCGGGACAGCCGCGTCGAGCCGACCCGTACGCTCGCCGAGGCCATCGCGAAGCGGACCGACCGCCCGACGACCTTCATCAGCGCCAGCGGCATCAACGTCTACGGCGACACCGGCGACCGGGTCGTCGACGAGACGGCGGCGCCGGGCGAGGGCTACTTTCCCGACCTGTGCCGGGTCTGGGAGGCCGCGACCCGGCCGGCCGAGGAGGCCGGCGTGCGGACGATCCTGCTCCGCAGCGGCGTACCCCTGGAAAAGGACGAGGGTTTCCTCAAGCCGCAGATGCTCCCCTTCCGGCTCGGCATCGGTGGCCCGATCGCCGGCGGCCGGCAGTGGGTCCCGTGGATCTCGCTGGACGACTGGCTGCGCGCGGTCGCCTTCCTGCTCACCGAGCGCACGGACATCGCGGGTCCGGTCAACGTGAACTCCCCGGTGCCGGTGACCAACGCCGAGTTCACCAAGGCGTTCGCCGCCGCCCTGCACCGTCCGGCCTTCCTGCCCGTGCCGGAGTTCGGGGTGCGGCTGGTGGTCGGTGGCGTGGCCGAACTGGCGGTGATGAGCACCCGCGCCGTCCCGGGCGTGCTCACCCGTGCCGGCTTTCCCTTCCGTCACCAGGACGTCCGATCCGCGCTCACGGAGGCCCTGCGGGATCGGTGACTGCCGATTCGGCAGACTGCGGTTCCGCCCGCGAATAGCCTGACCGCATGTCGGCGGCATCGGGCGACAACAACGCACTGTCGCTGTTGGCGTGCGTGCTGTTCGTCCTGGGGGTGGTGGTGGTCACGTTGGCGGTCGCACGCCGCCGCGGGGCCGACCGCGCCACGCCCAAGCACCGCCGCGACAACACCACCAGGAAGCGCCGCCGCAACAGCCTCCTGCGTCGCGGCAGACACCAGAGCGCCGGGCGTACGCCGGAGCCGGTGCGGCCACCCCAGCCCGAGGAGCCGCCCACGTCCGTGTGGGCACCACCGGACCAGGCGGGCCCACCGCCGGCCACCGAACCGGACTCGGGCGGGACGGCAGCGTCGGCCACCGAAACGGACACGGGCGGGACGACGCGCCCGGCGGGCCCGGCGGGGCCGGCCGAACGCGCCGGTCCGCCCGAACCAGCCCGACCGGACACCGACGCCGACACGGACACCTGGCGCTGATCACGAAGTTCTTCGAGTACGCGCACGCCCGGCTGCCGATGGTGG
>NZ_JBFAIU010000235.1:0-12039 GCF_040654855.1 Asanoa sp. NPDC050611 | reverse complement strand
CCTCGACGCCCAGGGCCCGGACCCGGTGGAACTGCACCTCCGCAGCCCCGACGGCGACCTGGACGCGGTCTTCGCGATCATCGACGCCCTCGACAGCTGGGCCTGCGGCAGTCCGGCCCCAGCTGCGAAACAGGACCTAGCCCAGTTGGGCGCGGATCGCGTCGACGACCTCGTCGACGGTGCCGCGGCCGGTGAAGCCGGCGGCCAGCCTGTGTCCGCCGCCGCCGAGCGCGACCGCGACCCGGCTGACGTCGACGGCGCCCTTGCTGCGCATCGAGACGGCCCACTCCGCGGCGCCGACCTGCTTGACGACCAGGCTCACGTCGGCCTCGGCCGCGCACCGCACCGAGTCGATCAGCGGCTCCAGCACGTACGCCTTCTGCTGGTGGCGGGCCAGGTCGTCGAGGGTCGCGTAGGTCCACACCAGCCCGACGCCGCCGGCCACCGCGGGCTCGAGCCGGGCCCGGCCGAGCACGTCGCCGTAGAGCCGCACCGCGCCGAACGGCCGCGTGTCGAAGACCCGGCGGGATATGTCGCCCGGGCTGATCCCGGTGGCGAGCAGCCGCGCGGCCATCTCGTGCACGGACGGCGTGGTCATCGCGAACCGGAACGAGCCGGTGTCGGTGGCCAGCGCGACGTAGAGGCACTCGGCGATCTCGGCGTCGAGCGGCACGTCCAGCCGGCGCAGCAGTTCGTCGGCGACGACCGCGGTCGCCGCGGCGTCGGGGTCGACGATGTTGATGGTGCCGAAGCCGGGGTTCGAGGCGTGGTGGTCGAGCACCACGGCCGCCCGCGCGATGCCCAGCCGGCCGAGCAGGCCGCCGAGCCGGGACGGGCTGGCCGCGTCGAAGGAGAGCACGAGGTCGGGCGCGGGGTCCGCGGCGGCTTCCGGCACGAGCAGGTCGAGCCCGGGCAGGGCCTGGAACGGCTCGGGGACGTCCGGCGGCCCGGGGAAGGTCGCCTGCAGGTTGGCGACGCCGAGGCGGCGCAGGCCGAGCCCGAACGCGAGCATGCTGCCCAGTGCGTCACCGTCGGGGTTGACGTGGCAGATGAGCAGCACCTTGTCGCTCGGGCGCAGGCCGCGCACCGCGGCGACGGCGGCCGCCCAGTCGGCCTCGCCCAGCCGGGCGGGTGCGCCGGCGGCCACCGCAGTGGCCGAGAGGTCGGTCACCGGCGCTCCTCCATCGGGGCTTCGTTGGCGACCTCGTCGTCGTCCTCGTCGTCATCGTCGTCGAGCTTGTAGGGCTGCGCGTCGCCCGCGTAGGTGGCGCCGGCCGCGAGCCGCTGCACCTCGGCGTCGGAGGTGCGCGCCCGCTCCAGCAGCTCGTCGATGTGCTTGGCCTGGTCCTGCACGTTGTCGTGGACGAAGGTCAGCGTCGGCGAGTGCCGCAGCCCGAGGGCCTTACCGACGGTGCTGCGCAGCAGGCCCTTGGCGCTGTCCAGCGCGGCGGCCGTCGCGGCCTCCTCGGTCGCGTCGCCGAGCACCGTGTAGTAGACCGTCGCGTCGCGCAGGTCGGCGGTGATCCGGGCATCGGTGATCGTGATCATGCCGAGCCGAGGATCCTTGATCTGGGTGCGCACCACCGAAGCCACCAGCTCCCGCACGCGCTCGGCGTGCCGGCGCACCTTGGCCGGGTCCGTCATCTCGTCACCTCCGCCGTCCTGCCTACGCTCAGACACTACCCGTGTCCGACCCCGCCGATCGGACCGCCGTTGGCCCGTCACCCGGGCACGAATACCCGTTACTGTCAGTCATCCTCGCCGTGCAGCCGACGCCGCGCGGAGAGCAACTCGATCTCCGGTCGCCCGGCCATCAGGTGCTCGCACGAGTCGAGCACCTCGGCCACGTGACCGGCGTCCGGGGCGATCACCGCCACCCCGATCTCGGCCCGCCCGACCAGGTCGAGCGAACCCACCTCGGCGGCCGAGACCTCGAACCGCCGCAGGGCGGCGACGATCGGCCGGACATAGGAACGCTTCGCCTTGAGCGACCGCGAGTCGCCCGGCAGGAGCACGTCGAAAACCACGGTTCCGGTGAACATCGGCGCACAGCTTACTGCCGTACACCGAAGATCAAATAGCGATTTCGGCCGAAGAAAGGGGGCGGGTGGCCGAAGCCGCCCGCCCCCTTTCAGAGAGCCGCGATCAGCGCGGCTTCTCGCGCATCTCGAAGGTCTCGATGACGTCGCCGACCTGGATGTTGTTGTAACCAGCCAGGGTCAGACCACACTCGAAGCCCTCGCGCACCTCGGTCGCGTCGTCCTTGAACCGCTTGAGCGAGCTGATCGTGACGTTGTCGGCCACGACCGCGCCGTCGCGGAGCAGGCGCGCCTTGGCGTTCCGGCGCAGCAGGCCGGACCGCACGATACAACCAGCGATGTTGCCGACCTTCGACGAGCGGAAGACCTCGCGGACCTCCGCCGAGCCGAGCTCGACCTCCTCGTACTCCGGCTTGAGCAGGCCCTTGAGCGCGGCGTCGATCTCCTCGATGGCCTGGTAGATGACCGTGTAGTACCGGATCTCCACGCCTTCGCGGTCGGCCGTCTCGCGGACCTTGTTGGACGCCCGCACGTTGAAGCCGATGATCGTGACCGCCTCGGACGAGGCGCTCGCCAGCATGACGTCGCTTTCGGTGATCGCGCCGACGCCCCGGTGGATGATCCGCAGCTGGACCTCTTCCGGAATGTCGAGCTTGAACAGCGCGTCCTCGAGAGCCTCGACCGAACCCGAGACGTCGCCCTTGAGCACCAGGTTGAGCGAGGTCTTCTCGCCCTCCTTGAGCTGCTCCATGAGCGTCTCGAGCGTGGCCCGGCCCCGCGAGTTGGCGAAGCTCGCCGCCCGCCGCCGTGCCTGCCGCTGCTCGGCGATCTGCCGAACGGTGCGGTCGTCCTCGGCGGCCAGGAACGTGTCACCCGCGCCCGGCACGGCGGTCAGACCGAGCACCAGGACCGGACGCGCCGGACCCGCCTCGGTGACCGGGTGCCCGTTCTCGTCGAAGAGCGCCCGCACCCGGCCGTGTGCGCCACCGGCCACGATGGAGTCACCGGCGCGCAGCGTGCCCTTCTGGACGAGGACGGTCGCCACGGCACCGCGGCCCTTGTCGAGGTGCGCCTCGATCGCGACACCCTGCGCCGGCCCGTCGATCGGAGCGGTCAGCTCCAGCGACGCGTCGGCGGTGAGCAGCACGGCCTGGAGGAGATCGTCGATGCCGATGCCGGGCTTGGCGGCGACGTTGACGAAGATCGTCTCGCCGCCGTACTCCTCGGCGACCAGCCCGTACTCGGTCAGCTGCTGGCGGACCTTGTCCGGGTTGGCTTCCGGCTTGTCGATCTTGTTGACCGCCACCACGATCGGCACGTCGGCCGCCTTGGCGTGGTTGAGCGCCTCGATGGTCTGCGGCATCACGCCGTCGTCGGCCGCCACCACGAGGATGACGATGTCGGTGACCTGGGCACCACGGGCACGCATGGCGGTGAACGCCTCGTGACCCGGGGTGTCGAGGAGCGTGATCGCCCGCTCTTCGCCGTCGTGGTCGACGTGCACCTGGTACGCACCGATGTGCTGGGTGATGCCACCGGCCTCGCCCTCGACCACGTTCGCCTTGCGGATCGCGTCGAGCAGCTTCGTCTTACCGTGGTCGACGTGACCCATGACGGTCACGACCGGCGGCCGGCTGACGAGACGGTCCTCGTCGACCGCGGCGTCGAGGTCGATGTTGAACTGCGCGAGCAGCTCACGGTCCTCGTCCTCCGGGCTGACGATCTGCACGTCGAAGCCGAGGTGCTCGCCCAGCAGCAACAGCGTGTCGTCGGAGCACGACTGGGTCGCCGTCACCATCTCGCCCAGGTTGAACATCTCCTGGACGAGCGAGCCCGGGTTCGCGTCGATCTTGTCAGCGAAGTCGGAGAGCGACGCGCCGCGCGACAGCCGGACGACCTGCCCGTTGCCCCGCGGGGCACCCGAGCTCATCGTCGGCGCCGACAGGTTGTCGAACTCTTGACGCCGCTGCTTCTTCGACTTGCGACCACGGGTCGGCTTGCCACCCGGACGCCCGAAGGCACCCGCGGCACCGCCGCCACGACCGCGACCGCCGCCACCGGGACGACCCGGCGCACCGGCACCAGCCGGACCGCCGCCGCCACCGGGGCCACCACGGTAGCCACCGCCACCGCCGCCGCCACCGGGACCGCCGCGGTAGCCACCGCCACCACCGGGACCGCCGCGGAAGCCGCCACCGGCACCGCCACCGCCACCGCGGTAGCCGCCACCGCCGCCACCACCGGGACGCCCGGCGCCACCGCCGGGACCGCCACCAGGACGACCGGCGCCACCGCCGGGACGGCCGGGACGCTGCGTCGGCATGGACGCCGGGCTCGGCCGCGGCGGCATGGACGCCGGGCTCGGCCGGGGCGGCATCGAGGCCGGGTTCGGCCGCGGGCCACCACCGGCACCACCAGGCCCGGGACGGCCGCTGCCGCCACCAGGCGTGATGCCGAACGGGTTGTTGCCGCCGCTGCGGCCCGGCGGACGGCCGGGACCGGGACGCGGCGCACCGCCACCCGGCGTGGGGCCGGGGGCCGGACGGGCGGCCGGCGAACCAGGCCGTGGCGGGACGCTGCCCGGGCCGGGCCGCGGCCGCGCCGGGGCGCCACCGTCGGCCGGCGGCTCGCGCCGGACCTGCTCACGCTCCTGGGCGCGGGCTTCCTGCGCGGCCTTGACGGTCGCTTCCTGCTCGGCCTTGAGCTGTGCGGCACGCTGCTCGGCGGCCGCCACCTCGATGTCGTGCGCGCTCGCCGGCTTGGCGACCGGCGTGGACGGCGGACCCGGAACCGGGCCGGGGCCCGGACCCTTCGGACGCACCGGCGGCGCCGCCGGGCGACGCGGCGGTGCGGGTTTGGCCGAAATCCTCGGCTCACTGGGGGCTGGGCGTCCGTTGCCCGACGGCGGCGCGGACGGCGCCGGCGCCTGGGAGCCCTCTACGAATGCGCCCCTCAGCCGGCGGGCGACGGGCGCCTCCACCGTGCTGGACGCGGACTTCACGAACTCGCCCATCTCCTTGAGTTTGGCGAGAACGGTCTTACTGTCGACCCCGAGCTCTTTGGCGAGCTCGTGTACGCGGGCCTTGCCTGCCACTGCACTCCTCACTCCGAGGCCGTGCGGGCAGCACCCGCAGCGACCTCACTCGTGCACTTGAAGCCTGGTCATTTCTGGGACTTCATCGTGTGCTCATGTCGGTCGTCCTACCCTGCTGCTGCGACACCCGCCCAGTCGGATGATCGGGCGTGATGGTTGACGCGTGGATGTGCTCGGCCAGCTCGCCGGTGTCAGCGACACCAACTTTACGTAGCGCCCGCCCGAAGGCACGGCGTTTGCACGCTAGCGCGAGACAAGCCGGATCGGGGTGCACATGCGCGCCCCTCCCCGGCAGTCTGCGATCCGGATCGGGTCGAAGTCGGAATGGATCTCCGTCGCCGACCGCGACGAACCGCAGTAGCTCGTTGGCTGGCGCACGTTGCCGGCAACCCACGCAGGTGCGCTCCGGCCGCGCACGTCGAGCCGCAGTCAAGTCTACTCCTATGCCCCGGCGGGCGCTCCGCCCGGCTCGGTTG
The DNA here is from genome assembly GCF_040654855.1 of Asanoa sp. NPDC050611. Lineage (NCBI taxonomy): Bacteria > Bacillati > Actinomycetota > Actinomycetes > Micromonosporales > Micromonosporaceae > Asanoa > Asanoa sp. NPDC050611. The sequence continues at coordinate 6,430 of NZ_JBFAIU010000235.1, read as the reverse complement.
CGTGATCCACACCGCGCTCCGGACCGCGCTCGGGAGCGCGCTCCTCGGCCGCCGCCGGCTCGCTGTCAGGCCGGATGTCGATCCGCCAGCCGGTCAGCCGGGCGGCGAGCCGGGCGTTCTGGCCCTCGCGGCCGATCGCGAGCGAGAGCTGGTAGTCCGGCACGGTCACCCGCGCGGTGCGGGTCGCCGCGTCGACCACCTCGACCCGCAGCGCCTTGGCCGGGGACAGCGCGTTGCCGACGAACTGGGCCGGATCGTCCGACCAGTCGATGATGTCGATCTTCTCACCGTGCAGCTCGCTCATCACCGCGCGGACCCGCTGGCCCATGGGGCCGATGCAGGCGCCCTTGGCGTTGACACCGGGGACGGCGGCGCGCACGGCGATCTTGGAACGGTGACCGGCCTCGCGGGCGATCGCGGCGATCTCCACGCTGCCGTCGGCGATCTCGGGCACCTCGAGGGCGAACAGCTTCTTCACCAGGTTCGGGTGCGACCTCGAAAGGGTGATCTGTGGACCCCGGAAACCCTTCGCCACGTGTACGACCACGCACCGGATCCGCTGGCCGTGCCCGTAGACCTCGCCCGGCACCTGCTCGGACTGGGGCAGCACGGCCTCGAGCTTGCCCAGGTCGACGGTGACGATGCCCTTCTCCGTGCGCGCCTCGTGCGCCTGGATCACGCCGGTGACCAGGTCGCCGTCGCGGCCGACGTACTCGCCGAAGTGCACCTCGTCGGTGGCCTCGCGGAGCCGCTGCAGGATGACCTGTTTGGCGGTCATCGCGGCGATTCGCCCGAAGTCATGCGGAGTGTCGTCCCACTCCCGCGTCACCGTGCCGTCCTCGTCGAGCTCCTGGGCGTAGACCAGGGCCGCGCCGGACTTACGGTCGATCTCCACCCGGGCGTGCGGCTCGGCGCCCTCGGTGTGCCGGTAGGCGGTCAACAGCGCGGTCTCGATCGCCGCGAGGATCGTGTCGAACGGGATCTCCCGCTCGCGCTCCAGTGCGCGCAGCGCCGCGAGGTCGATGTTCACCTCTCCTCGTCCTCCATTCCGTCCTCGTCGTCGTCGTCGAAGTCCGCGAGATCGTCGTCCGCGAGCTCGTCATCCGTCAGCTCGTCGTCCGCGACCTCGTCGGCCCGGCTGAACTCCACCTGCACCCGGCCGGGGCCCAGGTCGGCGTGGGCGATCGCGGTGCGCTCGCCCGCCACGTCCAACATGACACCCGCGTCGTCGACACCGACCACCCGGCCGGTGATCGGGCCGACCTTCACCAGCCGGCCGATGTTGCGCCGCCAGTGCCGGGGCAGGGTCAGCGGCCGGTCGACGCCGGGCGAGCTGACCTCGAGCTGGTATTCGCCGGCGACCAGCTCGTCGCCGCCCTCCTCGGCCGCGTCGAGGGCGGCCGAAACCGCCCGGGACACGTCCGCGACCGCGTCGAGGTCGAGGCCGCCGTCGCGGTCGACCACCACGCGCACCACGAACCGGCGCCCGGCCCGCGAGATGTTGAGGTCCTCCAGGTCGTAGCCGGCCTCGCCGACCACTGGCTCGACCACGGTGCGCAGGCGCGCCCGGCGGGCCGCGAGGTCGCCGCGGGGCGCCTGCGGGCCGGGTCGGGGCCCGGACCGGGCCTGGTCCTTGGGACGGCGCGCACCATCCGAGGCGGCTCGGCTTCGCTGTGCCATCGGGCCACCCTTCGGATCGATTCGTGCGGCATGCCGGCTAGCCACCGGACAACGTCAGGTGGCTGCGCAGAGCCTAACGCGCTGCGGCACGCGCCAGCCGAGCGGCGCACCGAACCCCCCGACCGTGCGGTCCATGGTGTTGACTGACCTGGTGCGCGGCGGTGATGAAAAGGACGAAACACCTATCAGGGTACGGCGACGTGCCGTACTCGCCCTCGGCGCGGTCCTCGTGGCCGGCGCGGGCGCGAGCGGCTGCGGGCTGCTCGACGACGAGCCGGACGAGCCGCCACCGCCGGACCCGCTCCAGCCGCTGGCCGACGACGCCGTCCGGCTGGCCGGGCTGCACCGGGCCGCGGCCGTCGCGTTCCCGGACCGGGCGGCCGTGCTGACCCCGATCGCGGAGGCGCACGAGGCCCACGCCAAGGAGTTGGCGCGGATCATGGCCACCGCGGCACCGAGCCCGGCCGCGTCGGCCTCGGCGTCGGGCGCCGGCACCGAAGAGGACGCCGTCGAGGCCCTCCGGGTCGCCGAGAAGGCCGCCTACGAGTCCGCCGTGCAGGCCTGCCTGCGCACACCGAACCACCGCGCGGCCCTGGTCGGCTCGATCGCCGCCGCCCGCGCCACGCACCTGGAGGCGCTGAAGTGACCGGTGAGCTGACCGCCGCGCTGGAGGCCGAGTACGCCGCGATCTTCGCGTACGGGCCGATCGGCGTGAAGCTGACCGGCGCCGAGCAGACCGCGGCCCGCGCCGCCGAGGCTGCCCACCGCACGCTGCGCGACGCGCTGGTGCTCGCGCTGACGGGCACCGGGCTGCCGCCGGCCAAGGCCGCCTACGCGCTGCCGGAGGCGGTCGTCGACCGGGCGTCCGCGCTGCGGGTGGCGATCACCGTCGAGGAGAAGGCGGCCGCGGTCTGGCGGGCCGCGCTGCCGGCCACGGTCGACACCCAGCGCCGCCAGGCCCTGGACGCGCTCACGGGCTGCGCGGTCCGGGCCACCCGCTGGCGCCGCTTCGCCAAGGCCAAGCCGATCACCGTCCCGTTCCCGGGGAAGGCCCCGGCTTAGGGCGATTTGCCAGCCGCATACTCCGTATGCATACTCAGTAGCCATGTCCATCAGACACGGCCTGCTCGCGCTGCTCGAGCGCGGCCCCATGTACGGCTACCAGCTGCGCGCCGCCTTCGAGGAGTCGACCGGCGCGACCTGGCCGCTGAACATCGGGCAGGTCTACACGACCCTGTCGCGCCTGGAGCGGGACGGCCTGGTGCGCCCGCTGCCGGAGAACGACGGGGGGCAGCGGCCGTACGAGCTGACCGACCTCGGCCGGGCCGAGATCGCCGTCTGGTTCGTGACCCCGATCAGCCGCACCGACCGGCCGCGCGACGAGCTGGCGATCAAGCTCGCCCTCGCGCTCACCACCCCCGGCGTCGACGTGCGCGCGGTCGTGCAGACCCAGCGCACCGCGACCATCCAGACCCTGCAGGAGCTGACCCGGCTCAAGCAGCGCTCCACCGACCCGGGCGACCTGTCGTGGCGCCTGATCCTCGACGCGATGGTCTTCCAGGCCGAGGCCGAGGTGCGCTGGCTGGACCACTGCGAGGCGAGCCTGGTCCGCTACCGACCCCCGGCTCCGAGCGCGGTGGCCGCTCCGGACGAGGCCGACGACCGTACGGAGGCCAACAAATGATCCTCGAACTGCGCTCTGTGCATCGCACGCACGGGACCGGCGAGACCGCCGTACACGCGCTGCGGGGTGTCGATCTCGGTGTCGCGGCCGGCGAGCTGGTCGCGGTGATGGGCCCGTCCGGCTCCGGCAAGTCGACCCTGCTCAACCTGGCCGGCGGGCTCGACTCCCCCAGCCAGGGTGAGGTCGTCGTCGAGGGCGAGGTGCTCGGCACGCTCAACCGCAAGCAGCTCGCCCGGCTGCGCCGCCGGTTCGTCGGCTATGTCTTCCAGGACCTGAACCTGCTGGCCAGCCTGACCGCGGTCGAGAACGTGGCCCTGCCGCTGGAGCTCGACGGCATGGCCGTCCGCAAGGCCCGCAAGCTGGCCGCGACCGCGCTCGACGAGGTGGGCCTGGCCGAGCTGGCGCCGCGCTTCCCCGACGAGATGTCCGGCGGCCAGCAGCAGCGGGTCGCGATCGCCCGGGCGCTGGTCGGCGACCGCCGGCTGGTGCTCGCCGACGAGCCGACCGGTGCGCTCGACTCGCAGACCGGCGAGGCCGTGCTGCGCCTGCTGCGCGCCCGGGTCGACGCCGGGGCGGCCGGCGTGTTGGTCACCCACGAGGCGCGGCACGCCGCCTGGGCCGACCGGGTGATCTTCCTGCGCGACGGCGTCGTCGTCGACACGACCAGCCCCGTCGGCGACCCGGAGCAGCTGCTCGGGGTGCAGGGATGAGCGTCTGGCGTACGTCCCTGCGGATCGCCCTGCGCGAGGCGCGCCGGGCCAAGGGACGCACGGCGATGGTGCTGGTGCTGATCACGCTGCCGGTGCTGGGCCTGGCGTTCGCGGCGGTCACCGTCGACATGTTCGACCTGCGGCCGGCCGAGAAGGTCGACCGCCTGATGGGCACGGCCGACGCGCGGGTCCAGTGGTACGACCGTGCCCCGCTCCAGCAGAGCCTCGACGGCCAGCGGTGGAGCAGCGAGCAGGAGCCCGACCCGTCGGCCGAGCCGTTCCTGCCGTCGCAGCGGGAGCTGCTCGCCCAGCTGCCGGCCGGCAGCACCGCGATCCCCGTGACCAGCGCGTGGCTCGAGATGCGGACCGCCACCGGCATCGGCTCGGCCGAGGTGCTCGGCGTCGACGCCGCCAGTCCGATCGCCAAGGGCATGGTCGAGGTCCTCGACGGCCGCGCGCCGTCGGCCGCGAACGAGGTGGCGCTGAGCCGCAAGTCGATGGAGCGCTTCGACGCGAAGATCGGCGGCACGGTGCAGGACGCCAGCCGCACCGAGACGTTCTCGGTCGTGGGCCTGGTCGAGACGCCCGCGAACCTCGGCGAGCTGATGGTCAGGGCGCCCGGCACCGAGCCGGTCTCCGCCTGGCTGGTCGACACGCCGAATCCGGTGGACTGGTCGGGCGTGCGGGCGCTCAACGCCAAGGGCATGGTGGTCGAGTCGCGGTCGGTGATCGTCGACCCGCCGACCGACCCGGAAGGCGCGCTGCCGCCGCCTAACGACGGCCTCGCCGGCGGGCTGCAGGTCGCCGCCGTGATCGGCGGGTTGGGCCTGTTCGAGGTCGTGCTGCTGGCCGGCCCCGCGTTCGCCATCGGCGCCCGCCGGCGCCGGCGCGAGCTGGCCCTCGTCTCCGCCAACGGCGGCACCCCGGCCCACCTGCGCCGGATCGTGCTGTCCGACGGGATCGTGCTCGGCCTCGCGGCCGCGGTGACCGGCATCGCGCTCGGCATCGCCGGGGCCATGATCGCAAGACCCCTCGTCGAGGTGTACGTGGCCAACGAGCGCGCCGGCGGCTACCGGGTCTACCCGACCGCGCTCGCGCTGGTCGCCCTGCTCGCGCTCGTCACCGGCGTCCTGGCCGCGCTCGTGCCCGCGGTGTCCGCGGCCCGGCAGGACGTGGTCGCGGCGCTGACCGGGCGGCGCGGTGCGCTGCGCTCCCGGCGCCGCTGGGTCGTGCTCGGCATCCTGCTCATCGTCGGCGGCGCACTGGTCGCCGTGGCCGGTGCGATGACCTCGCGCGCCGAGGGCATCGTCGGCGGCCTGGTCCTCGCCGAGCTGGGCCTGGTCCTGGTGACGCCGGCGCTGGTCGGCCTGATCGCCAAGGCGGGCCGGTCCCTGCCGCTCGGACCACGGATCGCGCTGCGCGACACGGCCCGCAACCGGGCTGCCGCGGCACCCGCGATCTCCGCGGTGATGGCCGCCGTGGCGAGCTGCGTCGCCATCGGCACGTTCCTGGCCAGCGACAACGACCGGCAGGTCGAGCAGTACCGGACCGGGCTGCCGCTCGGGTACGCCGCTGTGCAGCTGGCCGACGCCGACAAGGGCGTACCCACCGTCGAGCGGGTCTCGGCCGCGGCCGCCACCAGCCTCGCCGTCACCGGCGTGCGCCAGGTCGACGGGATCGGCTGCCCGAAGGTCAACGGCGAGCAGTCGTGGTGCTACGTGACCGCGAAGCTGCCGGCGGAGCTGGCGTGCCCGTACAACAACAACTCCGGGCCCCTGCCAGACGAGCAGAAGCGGTTGGCGCTGGCCGATCCCCGCTGCCAGACGCCGGCCTACTTCTACGGCAACTTGCCGTTCAACACGGTGGTCGGCACCGGTGACAACCTCGCGGCGCTGTCGGCGCCGGACGAGGCGGACATCCGGGCCGCGGCCAAGGTGCTGTCCGCGGGCGGCGCGGTGGTCAGCGACGCGCGGATGATCCAGGACGGCAAGATCACCATCGAGGTACGCGGCGACTCCGGCAACGGCGACGGCACCGAGAAGGTGCTCAGGACCGCGAGCGTCCCCGGGTACGCGCTGCGCAGCGGCGTCGAGGCCGGCCAGGGACCGCCGTCGGCCGGCTCGATGATGCAGCGCAACTACCTGTCCCCGGCGGCGGTGGCGGCGCTCGGCCTGGAGACCCGGCCCGACGGCTTCGTCATCGCGACGGCCAAGGTCCCGGACCAGGCCGCGCAGGACAAGCTGGCCGCGTCGATCGCCGAGCTGCCCGGCAAGGGCTACGCGACGATCGAGCTGGGCGCGCCGACGGGCCTGCCGACGGAGATCCTGGTGCTCGCGGCGGCCGCGATCATCGTGGC
>NZ_JBFAIU010000234.1:0-12110 GCF_040654855.1 Asanoa sp. NPDC050611 | reverse complement strand
GGTCGCCTCCGCCGACCACCAGGTGGCCAGGCCGTACGCGACGTAGTCGGCGCCGGCGAAGGCGTACGTCGCCGGCCAGGTCTCGTGCCGGGATCGCGTTCGGGATTCTGCTCGCGCTGGTCCGGTTCAGGTTCGGCCCGCTCTACGACCTCGACCACGGCGTCGCCAACTCCGTCAACGGGTATGTCGCCGACCACGAAGGCCTGCTGAACATCATCCGGTTCATCACCGACCTCGGCGGCGGCCTCAAGGTCTGGGTGGTCGTCCTCGCGGTCGCCGCGCTGCTGATCCGGCGACGCACCCGGCTGGCGATCTTCGTGATCGTCTCGGGCCTCGGCGCGCTCGCGCTCGAGCCGACGATCAAGACCCTCGTCGGGCGGCTGCGGCCCGTGGTCGACGTGCCCGTCGCGCACGCACCCGGCAACAGCTTCCCCAGTGGACACTCGCTCGGCTCGTTCGTGGTCTACGGATCGCTCCTCCTGGTCTTCCTGCCGGCCGTGCCCAGGCGCTGGCGCCCCGCCGTGATCAGCGCCGTCGCCGCCCTGATCGTGCTGGTGGGCGTGAGCCGGATCGCGCTCGGCGTGCACTTCGTCTCGGACGTGCTGGCCGGCTGGCTCCTCGGCGCCGCCTGGCTCGGCGTCACGCTCTACGCGTTCCGCCTGTGGCGCCGTGAGGACGGCCGCCGCGAGCCCGCGCTCACCGAGGGCCTCGAGCCGGAAGCCGCGAAGGACCTCAAGCCCGCACCGACCGAGCGCGCCGTGCTGCCGCACCCCTGGGTCGAGACCGCCGAGATCGTCGTCGGCTGGGTGCTCGTGCTCGGAGCGCTCTTCGGATTCGGCATGTGGGCCAGCTACCACGCCGACGGCACCGTGCTCGCCAGCCTCGACCAGAAGGTGCCGCAGTGGTTCGCCGACCACCGCACCGGCATGCTCGACGGGTGGAGCCACTATGCCAGCAAAGCTGGTGATACCCACACGATCCTCGCCGTGTCGCTCGTCTTCTGCACGCTCGTTCTGGCACGCTGGCGCCAATGGCGGCCGATCCTGTTCCTCGCGCTGGTGATGGTCGGCGAGCTGACGCTCTTCCTCGCGTCGGCCGCCGCGGTCAACCGCCCGCGCCCGGACGTGCCGCACCTCGACCAGAACCTGCCGACCGCGGCGTTCCCCAGCGGCCACATCGCGGCGACGCTGTGCCTGTGGACGGCGATCGCGCTGATCGTCATGGCCCGCACCGACCGCTGGTGGCGCTGGCTGACGATCGTCGCCGCCGTGGTCATGCCGCTCATCGTCGCGACGTCGCGGATCTACCGCGGCATGCACCATCCAAGCGACCTCCTCGGTGCGATCATGCTGACCGGCCTGTGGGTCGGCCTGCTCTACTACGTGCTGCGTCCCAACGCCGAAGCGGTGGCCGCCGATGCGAGTGATGACCTACAACATCAAAACAGGGGGGTACGACGGTTCGCGCGGGACGCGGCTTGAGCCCATCGCGGAGGTCATCAACTCCGCCCTGCCGGACGTGGTGGCCCTGCAGGAACTGCGCGGCGACTCCGGGCCCTGGCTCGCGAACCGGCTCGGCATGCGGATGGTCCGCGCCCGCTCCTCCTGGGGCCAGCCGGTAGCGGTCCTGACCAATCCGGACTGGACGGTCCTGGCCGCGGGTACGGTCGCCCGCCCGTTCCACCACGCCGCCGCGCGCGTGGTGGTGGCGACGCTCGGCGGCCCGCTGACCGTCATCTCGGCGCACCTGCACCCACACTGGGGCTGGCGCCGCCTGCACGAGGCCCGCTGGCTGGTCAACGCGGTCGGCAACGCGCGGCTGGCCCTGGTCCTGGGCGACCTCAACACGCTGGACCCGTGGACCGACCACCAGGACAAGCTGCAGGCCCTCCCACCGCCGTACCGGGTCCGGCACCTGCGCTGGCGCCCACCCGGCCGCAGAAACACGGACCGTGACGTCGGGGCGCTGGGCCGCGTCGACACCCGCGCCATCGCCGCCCTCGACGCGGCCGGCATGGTCGACGTCTTCCGCACGGTCGGCGAGGGTGCGCCCGAGACGGCACCGACCGCCCTGGGCGGCGCCGAGTTCTCCGGCATGCGCCTGGACTACCTGTTCGCCACGCCGGCCCTGGCGGAGCACGTGCGCTCGTGCCGCATCCTGCGCACCCCGACCGCGGACCGCGCGAGCGACCACTACCCGGTGGTCGCGGACATCGACATCTGACCGGGCCGGCGAGCATCGACAAGAGCGCATTGACAGCCATGAAACGCGATGGCAACATGGGAGCGCTTCCAAGGATGGTCGTCTATGTGTCTGTGAAGGGACGGCTCGTGAAACGTCGTGCTGCCGCCACCGTCGTCGTGCTCGTCGCCGCCGGCCTGATCGGGTCAGGGACAGGCTCTCCGGCGGCCGCCGCGCCCGTGGACCACATCGCCAACGGGACCTTCGAGACCGGGACCTCGCCCTGGTGGGCGAGCGGCACCACGCTCGCGGTGCGCGACGGGCGGCTCTGCGTGGACGTGCCCGGTGGCACGGCCAACCCGTGGGACGTCTCGATCGGCCACAACGGCATCCCGCTCGTCGACGGCGCGGCCTACACGCTGACGTTCACCGCCGACGCCACCGTGGACACCACCGTCAACGCCAACGTCCAGCTCAACGCCGCGCCGTACACCACCGTGTTCTCGACCCAGGCGACCACGGGCGGCCAGCCGGCGACCCACACCTTCACGAGCGACCTGACCGCCGCCGACGGGACGTTCACGCTGCAGCTCGGCGGGAAGCCGGATCCGTACACCTTCTGCCTCGACGACGTCAGCCTCACCAGCGACGGCGAGCTCGACCCCGAGCAGATCGAGAACGGCGACTTCGGCGACGGCACGGCCGGCTGGTACTCCTACGGCACCACCAGCACCGCCGTCGATGCCGGGCGGCTCTGCTCGGACGTGCCCGGCGGGCTGGCCAACCCCTGGGACGGCGGCGTCGGCCAGAACGACGTCCGGCTCACCGCGGGCGCGTCCTACACGCTGAGCTTCGACGCCAGCACCGACCCGCCGGCGACGGTGCGGGTCGCGGTGCAGCTCGGCGCCGACCCGTACACCGGCTATTTCAGCCGTGACCTCGCCATGACGGCGGCGGGCGACCACTACGAGTTCACCTTCACCGCCCCCGACGACACCCCGGCCGGCCAGGTCGCGTTCCAGGTCGGCGCCAACGCCACCGCCTACCGCTTCTGCCTCGACAACGTGAGCCTGCGCGGCGGCGAGGCCGAGCCGCCCTACGTGCCCGACACCGGGCCCCGCGTCCGCGTCAACCAGGTCGGCTACCTGCCCGACGGACCGAAGCGCGCCACGCTCGTCACCGACGCCACCACGGCGCTGCCCTGGCAGCTCAAGAACAGCGCGGGCGCCGTCCTGCGCTCCGGCACCACGACGCCGCGCGGCACGGACGCGGCATCCGGCCAGAACGTCCACACCATCGACTTCACGGCGTACGCGGCGCAGGCGGAAAACCTCACCCTCACCGCGGACGGCGAGACCAGCCACCCGTTCGACGTCACGAAGACCCTCTACGACCGGCTCCGCTCGGACTCACTGCAGTTCTTCTACATCCAGCGCAGCGGCATCGCGATCGACGGCGACCTGGTCGGCGCCGCGTACGCCCGCCCGGCCGGCCACCTCGGCGTGGCGCCCAACCAGGGCGACACCGACGTGCCGTGCCAGCCGGGCGTCTGCGACTACCGGCTGGACGCCCGCGGGGGCTGGTACGACGCCGGCGACCACGGCAAGTACGTCGTCAACGGCGGCATCGCCACCGCACAGCTGCTCAGCGCCTACGAGCGCACGAAGACCGCACCGACCGCCGGGTTCGGCGCGGCCCTCGGCGACGGCACGCTGCGGGTGCCCGAGCGCGGCAACAACGTGCCGGACATCCTCGACGAGGCGCGCTGGGAGCTGGAGTGGCTGCTGCGCATGCAGGTCCCGGCCGGCAAGCCGCTGGCCGGCATGGCGCACCACAAGCTGCACGACCAGAACTGGACCGGCCTGCCGCTCGCACCGCAGGCCGACCCGCAGCCCCGCGAGCTGCACCCGCCGTCGACCGCCGCCACGCTCAACCTGGCCGCCGCGGCCGCGCAGGGTGCCCGCCTGTGGGCTCCCTACGACGCGGCGTTCGCCGGCCGCGCCCTGACCGCGGCCAGGACGGCCTATGCGGCCGCCAAGGCGCACCCCGCCGTCTACGCCAGCCCCAACGACGGCAACGGCGGCGGCGCCTACAGCGACGACGACGTCACCGACGAGTTCTACTGGGCCGCCGCCGAGCTCTACCTCACCACGGGCGCGGCCGCCTACCGCACCGACCTGGAAGCCAGCCCGCACCACACCGGCGACGTCTTCACCGCGACCGGCTTCTCCTGGGGCGGCACCGCCGCCCTCGGCCGGCTCGACCTGGCGACGGTCCCCAACGGACTCCCGAAGGCCGACCAGACGCGGATCCGCGCCTCGGTGACCGCGGCCGCCGACGCCTACCTCGCCACCGCGGCCGGTCAGGCCTACGGCCTTCCGATGCCCGGCGGCCCGGGCGCCTACTTCTGGGGCGCCAACAGCAACATCATCAACAACGCCGTCGTGCTGGCGACCGCCTACGACCTGACGAGCCAGGCCAGGTACCGCACCGGCGCCGTCGAGGCCATGGACTACATCCTCGGCCGCAACGCGCTCAACCAGTCCTATGTGACCGGTTGGGGCGAGAACGCGGCGGAGAACCAGCACAGCCGCATCTTCGCGAACCAGCTCGACCCGGCCCTGCCGCACCCGCCGGCCGGCTCGATCGCCGGTGGCGCCAACGCGAGCCTCGACGACCCGTTCGCCAAGCAGCTCCTCGACGGGTGCGAGCCGATGTTCTGCTACGTCGACGACATCAACTCGTACGCCACCAACGAGGTCGCCATCAACTGGAACTCCGCGCTGGCCTGGATCGCCTCGTTCCTCGCCGACCAGAGCGCGCCGGCGACCGTCTCCTGCCGCGTGGTCTACAGCAACTACGGCACCTGGGAGGGCGGCGCCGGCTTCACCGGCCAGCTCGACATCACCAACACCGGCAGCGCCCCGGTCAACGGCTGGACCGCGCGGTTCGCGTTCACCGGTGACCAGCGTCTGCGCGAGGCCTGGCTGGCCCAGGCGAGCCAGGCCGGCGCCGTGCTGACCGCCCGCAACGAGGCACACAACGCCCGCATCCAGCCGGGAGCCACCGTCATGTTCGGCTTCAACGCCACCCAGTCGTCCTCCTACGCCAATCCCGCGCCGGGCCTGGTGACCGTCAACGGAAGCCGGTGCTCGTCATGAGGACAGTCGCGGTCGTGACGGCGACCGCGCTCCTCGGCGCGAGCCTCGCCGCCTCGGTGGGCACCGCCGCCGCGGCGGCGGTGTGCCGGGTCGACTACGCGGTCGCCAGTGAGTGGCAGGGTGGGTTCGGCGCGAACGTCACCGTCACGAACCTCGGCGACCCGATCGACGGCTGGGCACTGACCTGGAGCTACACCGGTGGCCAGACGGTCACCCAGGCGTGGAGCGCGACCGTGACCCAGGCCGGGGCGGCGGTCACCGCCCGCAACGTCAGCTACAACGCGGCGCTGCCCACCAACGGGACGGCGGCCTTCGGCTTCAACGGCGCGTGGACCGGCAGCAACCCGGCGCCGACCACCTTCAGCCTCAACGGCACGGCCTGCACGGGCAGCACCACGCCCGGGACGCCGACCACGCCACCGCCGACCAACCCACCGCCGACCACCCCACCGCCGACCAACCTGCCACCGCAGGCCGGTGCCAGGCAGGTCGAGGACCTCGACCGCGGCGCCATCAGCGTCCGCTCCGGCAACGGCAACCTCGTCTCCTGGCGCCTGCTCGGCACCGAGGCCACCAACACGGGCTTCCACGTCTACCGCGGCACCACCAGGGTCACCGCCACCCCGATCACGACCAGCACGAACTACCTCGACGCCGGGGCGGCGGCCGACGCCACCTACACGATCCGCGCGGTGGTCAACGGCGTCGAGCAGCCGGCCGGCCCACCGGCGCTGCGCTTCGCCAACGGCTACCTCGACGTCCCGATCCAGCGCCCCAACGGCGGCACCACACCGACCGGCGAGGCCTACACCTACAGCGCGAACGACGCGAGCGTCGGCGACCTCGACGGCGACGGCGACTACGAGATCGTGCTCAAGTGGGACCCGTCCAACGCCAAAGACAACTCCCAGTCCGGCTACACGGGCCCGGTCTACGTCGACGCCTACCGCCTCGACGGCACCCGGCTCTGGCGGATCGACCTCGGCCGCAACATCCGCGCGGGCGCGCACTACACCCAGTTCCAGGTGTACGACTACGACGGCGACGGCGCCGCCGAGGTGGCCATGAAGACGGCCGACGGCAGCCGCTCCGGCACCGGCCAGGTGATCGGCGACGCCAACGCGGACCACCGCAACAGCAGCGGCTACGTCCTGGCCGGCGCGGAGTTCCTCACGATGTTCGACGGCCGCACCGGCGCGACGAGGTCCACGGTGGACTACCAGCCGCCAAGGGGGACGGTCTCCAGCTGGGGCGACAACTACGGCAACCGGGTCGACCGCTTCCTCGCCGGCACCGCCTACCTGGACGGCGCACGACCGTCCCTCATCGTCTCCCGCGGCTACTACACCCGCACGGTCATCGTGGCGTACGACTTCCGCAACGGGAGCCTGCAACGGCGCTGGACCTTCGACTCCAACAGCGCGGGGAGCCAGTACGCCGGCCAGGGCAACCACAGCCTCACCATCGGCGACGTGGACGCCGACGGGCGCGACGAGATCGTGTTCGGCGCGATGACGGTCGACGACAACGGCTCTCCACTGTGGAACACCAGGAACAACCACGGCGACGCCGCCCACCTCGGCGACCTCGACCCGGCCCGGCCGGGGCTCGAGTACTTCAAGGTCTCCGAGGACGGCAGCAAGCCCGCGTCCTGGTTCGCCGACGCGCGCACCGGCCAGGTGCTCTGGTCGACCGCGCCGGCCGGCGACAACGGCCGCGGCGTGGCCGCCGACGTCTACGCCGGCAGCCCGGGCGCCGAGTCCTGGTCGAGCGCCGTCGACGGGCTGCGGAGCGCGACGGGTGCCAACGTCGGCCGCAAGCCGTCGTCCGCCAACTTCGTGATCTGGTGGGACGGCGACCCGGTGCGCGAGCTGCTGGACCAGACCCGGATCGACAAGTACGGCACCGGCGGCGACACCCGCCTGCTCACCGGCTCCGGGGTGGCCGGCAACAACGGCACGAAGGCCACCCCGGCCCTGTCCGGCGACATCCTGGGCGACTGGCGCGAGGAGGTGATCTGGCGCACGTCGGAGAGCACGGCCCTGCGGATCTACGCGACCCCGAGCAGCACCGATCGCCGGATCCACACGCTCGTGCACGACCCGATGTACCGGGTCGCGCTCGCCTGGCAGAACACCGCCTACAACCAGCCGCCCCACCCGAGCTTCTTCATCGGCAACGGGATGGCACAGCCGCCGCGCCCCAACGTCTACGTCAGCTGAGACACCAGCTCGAACGACCGGATGCGGTCCTTCACGTCGTACACCATCGTGGTGAGCATCAGCTCGTCCGCCCTGGTCGCCTCGAGCAGCGCCGAGAGCTGCCCGGAAACGGTGGACGGAGAGCCGACCGCCTGCCCGACCTGGCGATCGGCCATGAAGATCCGCTCGACCTCGGTGTACGGGTACGCGGCCGCCTCCGCGGGCGTGGCCAGCGGCTGCGGACGGCCCTGGCGCAGGCGCAGGAACGAGAGCCCGGCCGGCCCGCTGAGGAACTGGGCCTGCTCGTCGGTGTCCGCGCACACGACCGAGACCGCGACCATCGCGTACGGCTCGTCGAGCCAGCGCGACGGCGTGAACCGGTCGCGGTAGAGCGCCAGCGCCGGCAGCGTGTTCTGCGCGCTGAAGTGGTGCGCGAACGCGAACGGCAGCCCGAGCAGCCCGGCGAGCTGGGCGCTGTAGCCGCTGGACCCGAGCAGCCACACCTCGGGCCGCTCACCCGCGCCCGGCGACGCCATGATCGGCCCCGGCTCGTCCTGGGTGAAGTAGTTGAACAGGCTCGCCAGCTCCTGCGGGAACTGCTCCGCGGAAAGCCCCTCGACGGTCCGCCGCAGCGCGAGCGCGGTCGCCTGATCGGTGCCCGGCGCCCGGCCGATGCCCAGGTCGATCCGGCCCGGGTGCAGCGCGGCCAGCGTCCCGAACTGCTCCGCGACCACCAGCGGCGCGTGGTTCGGCAGCATCACGCCACCGGAGCCCACCCGCATCGTCGAGGTGTTCGCGGCCAGGTGGGCGAGCAGCACGGCCGGGGCGGAGGAGGCGATGGCGGGCATGTTGTGGTGCTCGGCCACCCAGAACCGGCGGAAGCCGAGCTCCTCGGTGCGCCGGGCGAGCGCGGTGGTATGGGCGAGCGCCTCGCCGGGCGAGCCGTTGGCGGCGACGGGGGCGACATCGAGCACGGAAAGCGGAACGTCGATCACGATCCAGATTCAACACCGCCGGCCGGAAAAGGCTTCCCGCTAGAGCGCGCGCAGTGCCGGCAGCAACTCGCTGGCCGACCAGTCGAAGAAGTCCCGCTGGCTCGCGTCGCCGACCTGCAGCACGGACACGTGGGTGAAGCCGGCCTGGGCGAACGCGGCGATCGCCTCGACGTGCTTGTCCGTGTCCGGCCCGCACGGGATCCCGCCCGCCACGTCCTCCTCGCGGACGAACTGCGACACGTCGGCGAAGGCCGCCGGGTTCGGCAGGTTCGAGTTGACCTTCCAGCCCATGCCGAACCACGGGAACTGCTCGTGGGCGATCTTCCTCGCTGCGGCCTCGTCCGGCCCCCAGCAGATCGGCTGCTGCCCGTAGCGCGGCTTCCCGGAACCTCCCGCGTCGTCGAACAGGCGCAGGAGCCGGGCCTCCGGCTGGGTCGCGATCGCGCCGTCGCCGTACTCGCCGGCGATCCCCGCGGACTCGGGCCCGGAGAGCGCGATCGCCATCGGCACGCGGGTCTCCGACCGGTCCCAGACGTACGCCTCGGGAACCTCGAAGTACTCGCCCGAATAGGTCAGCGTCTCGCCGTCCAGCAGCGGCCGGATGATCTCGCAGGCCTCGGCCAGCATCGCGTGCCGCTCGCGCACGTGCGGCCACGGCCCGACCACGTGCTCGTTGAGGTTCTCGCCCGCACCGAGGCCGAGCACGAACCGCCCGTCGGCGAGGAGTTGCATGGTCGCCGCCTTCTGCGCCACGACGGCCGGGTGGTAGCGGCGGGTGGGGCAGGTGATGTAGGTCATCAGCTCGGCCCGGGAGGTGGCGTGGGCGACGGCGCCGAGCACGGACCACGCGTACGGCGAATGCCCCTGCGCGTCGAGCCACGGATAGTAGTGGTCGGAGATGGTGATCTGCTCGTAGCCGACCTCCTCGGCCCGGATCGCGTAGTCGACCAGATCCTTGGGCCCGGACTGCTCGCACAGCAGTGAGTAGCCAACGGCGACCATCGTCTGCACCCTCCTGAGAAAGCCCGTTTCGCGCCGGTTACCCCGCTCGGAAGGCGTCAACCGTCCCAACTACTTAACCGGTTGACCTGTCCGCCCCGGCGGTCCTACTGTGAACCCGCGCCCCAGGGAGCCGGGCGGCAGCTGACGGGCCAGCTGCCGGCCCTTGTCACGTCTCCCTTGTGAAGGCAGGAAATGCGATCCAGACTCCTCGCCGTCGTCACGGCGCTGTCCGCGGCCGCCCTCGCGGCCATGTTCACCCTCACCATCGGCTCGCCGGCGCACGCCGCCGCGGGCTTCACCGTCGCCAACGGCCGCCTCTACGACGCCAACGGCACCGAGTTCGTCATGCGCGGCATCAGCCATGCACACACCTGGTACGCGAGCCAGACCCGGGCGTTCGCCGACATCAAGGCGACCGGCGCCAACACGGTGCGCGTCGTGCTCAGCGGCGGCCGCTGGCAGCCGGCCAACGGCGCCAGCGACGTGGCCAACGTGATCAGCCTGTGCCGGGCGAACCGCCTGATCTGCGTGCTGGAGAACCACGACACCACCGGGTACGGCGAACAGAGCGGCTCCGTGCCGCTGTCCACCGCCGTCGACTACTGGATCAGCCTGCGCAACGTGCTGGCCGGCCAGGAGCGCTACGTCATCATCAACATCGGCAACGAGCCCGTGGGCAACAACGCCGTCAGTCCGACCTGGACCCAGGCGACGACCACCGCGATCCAGCGCATGCGGGACGCCGGCTTCGACCACACCCTGATGGTCGACGCGCCCAACTGGGGCCAGGACTGGCGGTTCGAGATGCGCGACAACGCGGCGAGCGTGTTCGCCGCCGACCCGGACCGCAACACGGTGTTCAGCATCCACATGTACGGCGTCTTCGACACCGCCGCCGAGATCACGGACTACCTCGGCCGGTTCCGGACGGCGAACCTGCCGATCGTCGTCGGCGAGTTCGGCCACAACCACTCCGACGGCAACCCCGACGAGGACACGATCATGTCCTACACGCAAGCCAACCGGATCGGCTACATCGGCTGGTCGTGGAGCGGCAACGGCGGCGGCGTGGAGTACCTCGACATGGTGACCAACTTCGACCCGAACCAGCGGACGAGCTGGGGCACCCGGATCATCGACGGGGCCAACGGCATCCGTTCGACGTCGCGGGAGGCCACCGTGTTCGGCAGCGGCCCGACCGGCTCGCCGACGACCGGCCCCACCCAGTCACCGACCGCACAGCCGACCACGCCGCCGCCGGCCCGCGGCTGCACGGCCGCCTACCGGGTGATCGGCCAATGGCCCGGTGGGTTCCAGGCCGAGGTGACGGTCACCGCGGGCAGCGCCGCGATCGGCTCCTGGAGCGTCGGCTGGACCTGGGCCAACGGCCAGCGGATCAACCAGTCCTGGAACACCACGCTGACCACCTCGGGCAGCGCGGTGACGGCGCGCAACGTCACCTACAACGGCGCGCTGGGCGCCGGTGCCAGCGCCACGTTCGGCTTCCTCGCCTCGTGGACCGGCAGCAACACCGCGCCCACACCGTCCTGCACCGCGAGCTGACCAGCCCGGCGGCGCCGGGGTCGCTCAGTCGACCTCGGCGCTGCCGGTCACCCGCAGCTTGCGGCGGGCGCGCTCCGAGAACGTCGTGTGGCCCAGCCGGATCACCCGGGCCGCGGCCGGCACCGCGTTGACGTCGATGCGCTCGCCGGGGCCGACGTACGTGGCCACGCCGCCGTCGACCTCCACCGCCAATCGGCCGCTGCGCTCGAGCACGTCGAGGCTGAGCGTCTCGTCGACGGAGAGCATCAGGGCCCGGTTGTACGAGGAGTGCGGCGACGAGGGCACGACCAGGACGCCCTCGAGGTTCGGGGAGACGATCGGGCCGCCCGCCGAGAACGCGTACGCCGTCGACCCCGTCGGCGTCGCCACGATCACCGCGTCGGCGGCGTACCGGACGAACGGGACGCCGAGGATCCGGACGCCGATCGCGGCGGAGCCGTCGCCGGGCACGCGTACCAGAGCGATGTCGTTGAAGGCCGTGACCTCGCGCCCCTCGGGCAGCGTCGAGCGGATCGCCAGCCGTTCCTCGAGCGTGTACTGCATGTTGTCGATCGCGGAGAGCGCCCACGGCAGGTCGTCGACGTCGATCTCGGCGAGGTAGCCCAGCTTGCCCAGGTTGACGCCGAGCACCGGGGTCTTCGTGCCGGCGGCCAGCCGCATGCTGCGCAGCATCGTGCCGTCGCCACCGAGGCTGACCAGGATGTTGGCCTTGCTGGCCAGGGTCTCCGGATCGACCGGGATCGCGTTGCAGTCGATCCGGGCGATGTCGTCGGCGAGCCCGAGGACGGAGGCGCCGTGCGTGCCCGCCCACTGGAGGATGGTCTCCATGGCGGGGGCGGAGTCGCGCTGCGGATGCAGGACGATCCCGACGGTATGCACCATTCCCACGACGCAACTGTAGTGCGAAGACGGCGGAGCGCCCGATCCGTGGGTCCGGCATCGTGAACGTGACCGGCGTGAACTGGTCCGGCGGGATCTCCCGGGGCCGGGCCGTGGTGAACGTCGTC
>NZ_JBFAIU010000233.1:0-12140 GCF_040654855.1 Asanoa sp. NPDC050611 | reverse complement strand
GTCGGCGTGCTGGGCGTCGCGTACGCCGGCCAGCAGGTGTTCGGGATGGCCATGCTGCCGGACAGGGCGAGCATCGAACCCTCGGTGAACCGGACGCCGGGGTTCTCCGCACGGGCGATCGCCAGGCACGCTCACCGCCCCTGGTCGCTGGTCACGGACACCGCACCGGCACCGGGCTTCGGAATGCCGATGATCTTGCCGTCCTGCAGGCGGATGTACGCCGGGTCGCCGCCGCCGACCATGCCCAGCTTGCGTGCCTGCGCGGTCAGGTTGCCCGGTGCCTGCGCCTTGGCGATCTCCTGCTGCAGCTGCTGCTGCTCGATGTCGAGCGCGGCACCGGTCTCCTTCAGCCGCTCGATCTGGTAGGCGTTCTCGGCGATCTTCGTGTTGACCACGAGGATGCCCAGCACGCCACCGACCACCAGCAGCAGGATCAGCGCGACGAACGGCACGCGCGGCCCGGTCACCGGTGGCGGCGGCGCGACCTTGAGCTGCGGCGCCTCGGCCGCCGGCGCGGCCCGCTTGAGACGCAGGGCGGCGGTGCCCTCCGTCGGGAACTGGCGCGGGTCCACCCGGACGCCCCGCCGCACTCCGCGCTCCGTGGTCCGGCCCCCCGACCGCGGTGCGCGCTTCTGCTCTGTCATGTTCCCTCCCCCTCGTGCTCGTCGTCCTCGTGGGACTTCCCGGCCGGGGCACGGCGGTCTCCGCCCCCGGCTCGGCCCGCCGTTCGCGCGGCGGGTTGGTGCAATGCCTTGACCCGGCGCGGGCGATCGCGTGCGACCGCGTCGGGATCGATCCGTTCCGCCGCCCGCAGCCGCACGGACGCGGCGCGCGGGTTGGCGCTCACCTCGTCGTCGTCGGGCAGCTCCACGCCGCGCGTGAGCAGGCGCAGCGTCGGCCCGGTGCCGGGCAGTTCGACCGGCAGCTCGATCGGCGCGGACGACCGGGCCCGTTCGGCCATCGCCCGCTTGGTGATCCGGTCCTCCAGCGAGTGGTAGGACAGCACCACGATCCGGCCGCCGAGGTCGAGCGCGTCCAGTGCCGCCGGCACCGCCCGCTCCAGCGTCTCGAGCTCGCCGTTGACCTCGATCCGCAGCGCCTGGAAGCTCCGCTTCGCCGGGTGCCCGCCCGTGCGCCGGGCCGCCGCCGGGATCGCGTCGCGGACCAGCTCCGCGAGCCGCGCCGACGACGTGATCGGCTGCCTGCTCCGCTCCCGCACGATCGCCGCCGCGATCCGGTTGGCGAACCGCTCCTCGCCGTACACCCGGAGCACCCGCGTCAGCTCCCCGACGCTGTAGGTGTTGACCACGGTCTCGGCCGTCGTGCCCCGGGTCTGGTCCATCCGCATGTCCAGCGGCGCGTCCTGGGCGTACGAGAAGCCCCGGTCCGGCACGTCGAGCTGCAGGGAGGAGACGCCGAGGTCCATCAGGACGCCGTCGACGGCCGGGATGCCGAGGTCGCGGAGGACCTCGGGCAGCTCGTCGTAGACGGCGTGCACCAGCCGGACGCGGTCGTCGAAGCGGGCCAGCCGCTGCCGGGAGGCCGCGAGGGCCTCCGTGTCGCGGTCGAGCCCGACGAGAACGACGTCGGGATGCGCGGCGAGAACCGCCTCGGCGTGCCCGCCGAGACCGAGGGTGGCGTCGACGTGGACCCGCGGGCCCACCCTGGTCGGCCGCCCGAGCGCCGGAGCGAGCAGCTCGAGCGTCCGCTCGAGCAGCACCGGCACGTGGGTGCCGCGTGGCTCCTGCATCGGTTGTCCCCCCAGTGACCCGCCGTCTTCCGCCGTGCCAGACGGCTGCAGTCGCTCGCCGTACCGCCAGATCCCCATCCGCCGCCATGCCTGGCACCGGGGAAGGGACGCCAGGGACGGGAGCGGGTGGAGATCTCGCGGTACGGCGGGCGAACGGCGGCGGAACCCGGGTCTTCGCGGAACCCGGTGCCACGTCGCCCTACAGTCCGCCGGGCAGCACCCCCTCCTCGATGTCGGCGAAGTCGTCTTCGCTCTCCGCGAGGTAGGAGTCCCAGGCCTGCTTGTCCCAGATCTCTACCCGGGTGCTGGCGCCGATCACGACCAGCTCCCTGGAAAGACCCGCGTATTCCCGCAGGTGCACCGGGATGGTGACCCGACCTTGCTTGTCGGGCACCTCGTCATGTGCGCTGGCGAAGAAGACCCGGCTGTAGGCCCGTGCGGCCTTGTGGGTCATCGGCTGCTCGCGCAACTGCCCCGCGATCCGCTGGAACTCGGGCGTCGGAAAGACGTAGAGACAGCGCTCCTGCCCTTTGGTGATCACGACACCTCCCGCCAGCTCGTCCCGGAACTTCGCCGGCAGGATCAACCGGCCTTTTTCGTCCAGGCGTGGGGTATGCGTGCCGAGAAACATTCGGCCCACCCCCTCGCGCGGCGGGCGGATTCGCGGTCCGCCCGAGGCCGGCG
This sequence comes from Asanoa sp. NPDC050611, assembly GCF_040654855.1. Lineage (NCBI taxonomy): Bacteria > Bacillati > Actinomycetota > Actinomycetes > Micromonosporales > Micromonosporaceae > Asanoa > Asanoa sp. NPDC050611. The sequence continues at coordinate 9,706 of NZ_JBFAIU010000233.1, read as the reverse complement.
GACCCTCCCGGCCCCGCCATTGATCCCCACTCTACTCCACTTCCCTCCACCCGCAACCAGAATCAGGCTTCACATCCGGCCGGCCCGCGGGTAAAACCGCACGTCAAAGGGGGTGGGGCGGAGTGGAGGGCCGAGCCGGTGGATCACTTGTCCAAATAACGACAAGCTCCTTTGACCGCGTAACGATTTGCTCATTGGCCTCGTTAACCCCGCCCGTCACGGAATCGGACGGTGTTCTCCGGCCGGGTGGAGGGCTGGGGGTGGAGGAAAGTGGAGACGGTTCCGGGACACGGGTGGTGACCGGTGGCCGTTCGGATAAATCGGGCATTTTTCCTTACCCTCGCCACTGCGCGCGACCAGTCGCGTGCTATGTCCTGTCCGGTAACCTCGCTCGCGTGACGGACGCGAAAATGCCCCTGCGGGCGAAGGTGGCCAGCTCGGTGTCCCGCACGGCCGCGGCGCTGTCCCGGGCGGCGGGGCGCGGCGACGGCTCGGTGATCGGCGGCTGGATCGGCCTCAAGATCGACCCGGAGCTGCTCGCCCATCTCGCCGCGGGCCGCTCGGTGGCGCTGATCTCGGGCACCAACGGCAAGACGACGACCACCAAGCTCACCGTGGCCGCGCTCGAGGGGCTCGGCCGGGTGGCGACCAACGCGTTCGGCGCCAACATGCCGACCGGGCACACGTCGGCGCTGGCCAAGGCGGGCGCGACGCCGTACGCGGTGCTCGAGGTCGACGAGCACTACCTCGCGCGGGTCCTCGACGAGACCCGGCCCCGGGCCGTCGCGCTGCTCAACCTCTCCCGCGACCAGCTCGACCGGGCGAAGGAGGTGGCGATGATGGCGCAGATGTGGCGTGAGGCGCTGGCCCACCACCCCGGCGTGCACGTCGTCGCCAACGCCGACGACCCGATGGTCGTCTGGGCGGCCCAGCGCTCCGGTGCGGTCACCTGGTTCAGCGCCGGCCAGCGCTGGCACGACGACTCCTGGGTCTGCCCCGAGTGCGGCGGCGCGATCGAGCGCGCCGGCGGCGACTGGCGGTGCACGAGCTGCCCGCTGCGCCGGCCGCGGCCGCACTGGGTGGTCGAGGAGGACGGCGTCGTCGACCCGACCGGCGCGTGGCACCAGGTCAAGCTGCAGCTGCCCGGCACGGTCAACATCGGCAACGCGGCCACCGCGCTCGCCGTCGCCGCCCAGTTCGGCGTCCGCCCGGCCGACGCGGTGCTCCGGCTCAGCTCGGTCACCTCGGTCGCCGGCCGCTACGCGCAGGTCGAGCGCGACGGGCGGCTCATCCGCCTGCTGCTCGCGAAGAACCCCGCGAGCTGGCTCGAGGCGTTCGACATGGCCGAGGCCGCGCCGACACTGCTGTCCATCAACGCCCGGGACCCTGACGGCCTCGACACGTCGTGGCTGTTCGACGTCGACTTCTCACCGTTGTACGGGCGGCGCGTGCTGATCACCGGCGACCGGGCGTACGACCTGGCCGTGCGGCTGCAGGTCAACGGCATCCCGTTCGAGCACGTCACGACGTTCGCCGACGCGATCGCCGCGGTGCCGCCCGGCCGGCTCGAAGTGATCGCCAACTACACCGCCTTCCAGGACATCCGAGCGGAGCTGGACCGTGTCAACTGAAGACCTGCGGATCGTCTGGATCTACCCGGACCTGCTGTCCACCTACGGCGACCGCGGCAACATGCTGATCCTCGCCGCCCGGGCCCGGGCGCGCGGCATCCCGGTCGAGACCATCGAGGTGCGCTCCGACCAGGCGCTGCCCGACTCCGCCGACCTCTACCTGATCGGCGGCGGCGAGGACGGCCCGCAGGCACTGGCCGCGCAACGGCTCAACGCCGACGGTGGCATGCACCGGGCCGTGGCCCGCGGGTCGGTGGTGTTCGCGGTCTGCGCGGGTTACCAGTTGCTCGGCACCTCGTTCTTCGCCAAGGGCGCCAAGTACCCCGGCCTCAACCTGCTCGACCTGGAGTCCGACCGCGGGCCGTCCCGCGCCGTCGGCGAGCTGCACGGCGTGATCGACCCGCGGCTCGGCCTGCCGCCGTTGTCGGGGTTCGAGAACCATGGCGGGCGTACGCACCTCGGCCCGGGCGTCTCGCCGCTGGCCCAGGTGACGACGGGCGTCGGCAACGACGGCCAGAGCGAGGGCGCGTGGCGGGGCAACCTGCTGGGCACCTACTCGCACGGGCCGGCACTGTCCCGCAACCCCGCACTGGCCGACCTGCTGCTGCGCTGGGCGACGGGTGCGGCGTACCTGCCGCCGCTGGACGACAGCTGGGCCGAACGCCTCCGCCAGGAGCGGCAGCTCGCCGTCCAGCCGTGACCTCCCCGCCGGCGCCGCGGTGGCACCGGCACCCGGTGCTCCGGTTCGCCGTCCTGGTCACGCTGCTGGGCGCGTTCGGCCTGCTGCTGTTGCTGGCGCCGCCGGACCTGCGCGCGATCCCGGACGCGGTCGACCGCCTGGGCCCGCTCGCACCGGTCGCGGCGGTGCTGGTCGGCGCGGCCCTGTTGGTCGTGCTGGTCCCCCGGACGCTGATCACGGTGGCCTGGGGAGCGCTGTTCGGCCCGCTGGGCGGCGCGGGCTACACCTTGGCGGCGGCGTTCCTGGCGGCGTTGCTGGGCTTCGCGGTGGGCCGCTGGCTGGGCCGCGACTTCGTCGCCGAACGGGTCCGAGGCCGCCTGGCCCGGTTGGACGGCTGGTTCACCCGCCAGTCGATCTTCGGCGTGATCACGGTGCGGCTGCTGCCGATCGGCGGGTTCGGGCTGGTGAGCTACGGCTACGGCACGACCGGGGCGCGGCTGCTCCCCTACCTGGCCGGCAGCATCATCGCCTCGGTGCCGTCCGCGTTCGGCTACGCGGCGATCGGGTCCGCGGTGGTCTCCCCCGGCTCGATCAACTGGTTCGCGGTCGCACCGGCCACCTTCGGCCTCTTCGCGACGGCCGTCATCATCTGGCGCTGGCGCCGGGCTGAGCGCCGTCGTTCGGGCGGTGCTGCTCCAGACTGACCTCGTGGCCGTTCTCGGGTCGCGGTCACGGCCGGCGCGCGATCACCGAGGCGCTGTTTCCCAGGCGAAGCCGTCCGGGTCCGTGAAGGGGTCGGTGTCGGCGCCGATGGCCAGGCGGTGGGCGCCGGTGCCGTCGGGGGCGACGCCGGCGACCTTGGCCAGCGCGCGGTGCTTGTAGAGCGTCAGCTTGATCGGGCCCGTGGCGAACTCGACGTACCGGCGGCCGTAGCTCCTCGCCACGTCGATGCCGCGGTCGACGTAGAAGCGCTTGCTGGCCGCGACGTCGGCCACGCCGAGCTGGAGCACGACGTCGTCGATCTCGCGGGTGGCGGGGCCCGTGTCCTTCTTCGCGGACGAGGCGACCGTCCAGATCGTCCCGTCCGGGGCCCGCACGACGCCGCCGTAGCCCCACAGCGACTTCGCGGGCGGCTTCAGCGCCGTGGCACCCGCCTCCTGAGCGGCGTCGACGATGGCGTCGACGGTCGCCGGCTGGGCCACGATGAGCGACATCGTGAAGCCGCGGAACCCGCTCGTCGGCGCTTCGGAGGCGCGCGTGCGGACCCGGTCGCCGAGGCCGAAGGCGGCCTTGTGGAAGCGGTCGGCGGCCGTCGGGTCGGCCACCTCAATGGTGACGAATTCGATGGAAGCCATGGAAATCACCCTAGCGGCGGGGCTCACATCCGTGGGGTGCGATGGCGTCCCGTTCGTCGGTGGACGGTAGGAACAGGTCCTATGAGCGGGCGCTTCGACGGTCGGGTCGTGCTGATCACCGGTGGCTCCGGGGCCATCGCCGCGGCGGCGGGGCGAGCCTTCGTCGCGGAAGGCGCGACGGTCGTGCTGGCCGGCCGCGACTCAGCGAAGCTGGCGGCGGCGGCCGAGCGGATGGGCGACGGCGGTCCGGCGGTCGACTGGGTCGCCGCCGACGTCACCGACAGCGCGCAGGTGGCGCACCTGGTCGCGGAGGTGGTGCGGCGGCACGGCGGGTTGCACGTCGCGTTCAACAGCGCGGGCGTCTTCACACCGCCGGCGCCGCTCGCGGACCTGACCGAGGCCAACTGGGCGCGCACCGTCGACGTGAACCTGACCGGCGTCTTCCTGGCGATGAAACACGAGATCGCCCACATGCGCGCCAACGGCGGCGGCGTCATCGTCAACATGGCCTCGAACATCGGCGCGCACGGCCGCCGCCCGGGAATGGCGGCCTACGCGGCCACCAAGGCGGCGGTCAGCGCGCTGACCCGCACCGCGGCCCGCGACCACATCGACGACGGCGTCCGCATCAACGCGATCAGCCCGGGCGCCAGCGACACCCCGATGTCCTACCGCCCAGGCGAATCCAAAGCAGACCGCGACGCCCGCATCCGCACCACGGTCCCGGCGGCCAGAGTCAGCAGGCCAGCAGAAGTAGCATCCGCCATTCTCTGGCTGGCCTCAGACGACTCCACCTACGTAGTAGGTCACGACCTGGTCATAGACGGCGGCACCACCGCATGACCATCGGCAACACGCAGACCGGGCGAGCCGACATTCCCAGTTCCTCGCCGAACTGAACCTACTGATCACTGCCGCGAACGTAGACCGGCGCGGATCCCGCCCGAAACGTGGCCTGCGCCGACCCAGCATGCGCAACCATCGCGAAGACCCACCGGCAAGATCAGCCAATGGACTGTGACCCGCAGTCGGTGATTGTCATCGCGGCAGGTGACTGGGTCAGGGCTGGGGAGAATGTCGTGCGCTGGAGCGTTGAGCGGGGTGTGCGTTTAGCGTAAGCGCACGACATTCTCCCCAGCCCCGGACCGCGACCAACAGGAAAGCGCGGCGGAACGGCGGCGCGGAACCGATCGTGGGACGGCAAACCGCGACCAACGACGAAGCCCGGGTCCGGCGGGAGCGACGGTCGCGCCCCCGACGGACCCGGGACCGAATCGGTTTTAGATCACCACGCTGACCATGCGGCCCTTCACGACGATGACCTTCTTCGGTGACCTACCGTCCAGGGCGTCGGCGACCGCGGACAGTGCCGCGGCTCGGACGTCGTCCTCGCCCGCGTCGGCGGCGACCGAGACGCGGCCGCGGACCTTGCCGTTGACCTGGACCGGGTACGTGACCTCCTCCGCCACCAGCAGCGCGGGATCCGCGACGGGGAAATCGGCGTAGGTCAGCGACTCGGTGTGCCCCAGCCGCTGCCACAGCTCCTCCGCCACGTGCGGGGCGAACGGTGCCGTCATCAGGACCAGCGGCTCGACCACCTCGCGGGGCGGCGGGCCGCCCAGGGCCGTCAGGCCGTTGGTCAGCTCGATCAGCTTCGCGACGCCGGTGTTGAAGCGCAGCTCGTCCAGGTCGCCGCGGACGCCGTCGATCACGCGGTGCAGCAGGCGCCGCGTCGCCTCGTCGGCCGGGGTGTCGGCGACCCGCGTCTTGCCGGTCTCCTCGTCGACCACCAGGCGCCAGACGCGCTGCAGGAAGCGCTGCGCCCCGACGACCGCCCGCGTCTCCCACGGCCGGGACACGTCCAGCGGGCCCATCGCCATCTCGTAGACCCGGAACGTGTCGGCGCCGTAGGCCTCGCACATCTCGTCGGGCGTCACCACGTTCCGCAGCGACTTGCCCATTTTCCCGTACTCGCGGGCCACCTCGACACCGTCGTAGAACCAGCGGCCGTCGCGCTCCTCGACCTCCTCGGCCGGGACCACCATGCCGCGGGCGTCGCGGAAGGCGTACGCCTGGATGTAGCCCTGGTTGAACAGCCGGCGGTAGGGCTCGAACGACGAGACGTGGCCCAGGTCGAACAGGATCTTGTGCCAGAACCGGGCGTACAGCAGGTGCAGGACCGCGTGCTCGACGCCGCCGACGTACAGGTCGACGCCGCCCGGGTCGTTCTCGTGCCGCGGGCCCATCCAGTAGGCCTCGTTGTCGGGGTCCACCGGCTGCTTGTCGTTGCGCGGGTCCAGGTAGCGCAGCGAGTACCAGCACGATCCCGCCCAGTTCGGCATCGTGTTGGTGTCGCGGACGTAGCGCTTCGGGCCGTCGCCCAGGTCCAGCTCGACGTCGACCCACTCGCGGGCCCGGGACAGCGGGGTCTCCGGGTTGCTGTCGGCGTCGTCGGGGTCGAAGGTGCGCGGCGCGAAGTCGTCGACCTCCGGCAGCGCGACCGGCAGCATCGAGTCCGGCAGCGCGACGGGCATCCCGGTCTCGTCGTAGACGATCGGGAACGGCTCGCCCCAGTAGCGCTGCCGGCTGAACAGCCAGTCCCGCAGCCGGTACGTGGTCGCACCCTTGCCGGCGCCGTGCGCCTCCAGCCAGGCGATCATGGTCGACTTGGCCTCGGTGACGCCCAGGCCGTCCAGCACCAGGCCGCGCTCGGGTGCGGCCGAGTTGATGGCCGGACCGTCGCCGGTGTACGCCTTGCCGTCGAAGCCGTCGGCCGGCCGCACCGTGCGGATGATCGGCAGCTCGAAGACCTCCGCGAACTCCCAGTCGCGCTCGTCCTGGCCGGGCACCGCCATGATCGCGCCGGTGCCGTAGCCGGCCAGCACGTAGTCGGCGATGAACACCGGCACGCGGGCGCCGTTGACGGGGTTGATCGCGTACGTGCCGGTGAAGACGCCGGTCTTCTCCCGCGCCTCGGCGGCCCGCTCGACCTCGGTCTTGCGGGCGGCGGCCCGGCGGTACTCGGCGACGGCCTGCACCGGGGTCTCGTGCCCGCCGGTCCACGGAGCGTGGGTGCCCTCGGGCCAGTGCGCCGCGGTCAGGGTGTCGACGATCGGGTGCTCGGGCGCGACCACCATGTAGGTGGCGCCGAACAGCGTGTCGGGCCGGGTGGTGAAGACGGTGATCTCACCCTCGGCGCCGGCCGCGGTCTCGAACGGGAAGTCGACGTGCGCGCCGGTGGAGCGGCCGATCCAGTTGCGCTGCATCAACTTGACCGGCTCCGGCCAGTCCAGCACGTCCAGGTCGTCGACCAGGCGGTCCGCGTACGCGGTGATCCGCATCATCCACTGCTTCAGCCGGCGCTTGAACACCGGGAAGTTGCCGCGCTCGCTGCGGCCGTCGGGGGTGACCTCCTCGTTGGCCAGCACGGTGCCCAGGCCCGGGCACCAGTTGACCGGGGCCTCGGAGACGTACGCCAGGCGGTGCTCGTCCAGCAGCGCCCGCTTCTCGACACCGGACAGGTCGGCCCACGGCTTGTCGCCCGGGGTCGGTCGGCGGCCATCGGCGTACTCGGCGATCAGGTCCTCGATGGGCCGCGCCTTGCCCTGGTCTTTGTCGTACCACGAGTTGAAGATCTGCAGGAAGATCCACTGGGTCCAGCGGAAGAACTCCGGCTCGCTGGTGGCGATCCGCCGGCGCTCGTCGTAGCCCATGCCCAGGCGGCGCAGCTGGGCCCAGAAGCGGACCATGTTGCGCTCGGTGGTGATCCGGGGATGCGTCCCCGTCTGCACGGCGTACTGCTCGGCCGGCAGGCCGAACGCGTCGAAGCCCATCGGGTGCAGGACGTTGAACCCGGTCATCCGCTTGAACCGGGTGAAGACGTCGGTGCCGATGTAGCCCAGCGGGTGGCCGACGTGCAGCCCGTCGCCGGACGGGTACGGGAACATGTCGTGCACGTAGATCTTGGGAGCGCCGGCCCGCGGGTGCTCGGGGTCGGCCAGCTCGCCGACCGGGTTGGGCGCGCGGAACGTGCCGCGGGCCTCCCAGTAGTCCTGCCACTTCCGCTCGACGTCACCGGCCAGCGCGGCCGTGTACCGGAACGGGGGGACGTCCTGGTCCGGACGCTCGGCTGCCTCGCTCATCTTCGCCACCTCGGTATTTTCGTAGTCAGGGCCAGTGGTGCGGCGCGCGGGGTTGCCGTGCGGCGCGCACAGGGGATCTCGGGGCATAAAAAAGCCCCTCACGCAGGAGGGGTAGCCGTGCCGGTCGCGTCGAGCGACGCCAGCACGGCTAGGTAAGGAGCAGGAAGGCCCTGGCCATGCCGGCAGTGTACCTCCGTCAGCGATAGATCGCGAACGCCGCGCTGGCCACGAGGGTGGTCACGGCATCGACGACCTCGCGTACGGGATCGGACAGCTTGGCCCGGATCTCCCGCAGGCGCTGGTCGAGCCCGACCATCGGCATCGTGACGAACACGTGCTCGTGCAGCAGCACCGCGTGCATCAGGCCGCACAGGGCCGCGGTCGGCTCGTCGGGCTGGGAGCGCCCGTGTGCCGCGTACCACAGCCGGACCGTGATCGCGCGGACCACGCCCTCGTCGGCCGGGTAGCGGGTCACCGGCACGAGGCCGAGCCGGCGTTGGGCGACTTTCGTGAGCACGCCCTCGCCGAGCAGGTCGGTGCGGACGGCCTCGCCGGCGCCCGCGCGGAGCTGGGCCAGCGCGCCGGCCAGCGGTGGCGGCTGGGCGGCGAGCCTGATCGCGGCGAGCAGGTTGTCGTCGGCGGCGTCGCCGGTCGGCTCGATCCCGATCACGCCGAGCCGGCCGCCGGTGACGGCGACCCGGCCGGCGAGCACGAGCTCGACCAGCCGGGCGCCGGCCACACCGAGGTCGAGGCTGTCCGGATGGACCGCCGGTTTGCCCGCGCTGTCGAAGCCGAGCAGGAACAGCTCTTCACGCAACCGCATGGCGTCCGTCCCTCCTCCTCCTCGACGGCGGTCAGCGGTAGCTGTCGGCGAGGGCGCGTAGTCGGGCGTGGGCGCCCTGATACATGTCGACGGAGGGAAGGTAGCGCTTGGCCACCTTCGCGACCATCGTGTAGTTGGCATCGCACACATTGCCCACGGGTGCCTCGCCCGCCTGGCTGATCAGTTGATACGAGTCGAGGACGTCGAGCTTGCCGGCGTCGGCGACCCAGGTCACGAGGTCGTGCTGGCTCATCCGGAACGCGTCCTCGAGCGGCCGCGCCGAGCCCGCGGACATCAGGTGGTCGTCGGTCTCCAGCCGCGGCGTGGGCGTGGCCACGCCCTTGATCAGCTCGACGGCGACGACGGTGTCCATCGCGGACTCGACCGCGACGCCGCTGACCTCGCCCTGGCCCTGGCGGGCGTGCCCGTCGCCGAGCGCGAACAGCGCACCCGGCACGTTGACACCGAAGTAGACGGTGGTGCCGGCGCGCAGCTCCGGGGTGTCCATGTTGCCGCCGTGCACGTCCGGGACGATGGTCATCCGGGCCTCGAACGCGCCCGGTGCGACGCCGACCGTGCCGTGCATCGGGTCCAGCGGCAGGTCGACGGTGAAGTCGCTGTTGCGGGCCGCGTACCGGACGAGCTTGTTGGTCCGGTCGATCTCGTAGCGCCAGACCCGCTCCTCCAGCGGCTCGTGCAGCATCGCCGTCGTGTGCGTGGTCGTGAGCGCGCCGAAGTGCGGGAACGTCGACGAGACGGCCCAGTCGCGGGCCGGGGTGATCGAGACGAAGTGCAGCGCGAGCGTGTCCCCGGGCTCCGCACCCTCCACGAAGAACGGTCCACTGACCGGGTTGAGGTAGGGGAACTCGCAGACGCGCGAGGGCAGGTCGTCGACGCCGCGGACGGCGCCGCCGAAACAGTCCTCGGTGTACGTCTCGAGGATGTCACCGGGCTTGATGCGGGCCACCGGCTCGCGCCGGCGAGGCTGGACAGGCCGTGCCGCACCCGGGTCTGCAGCTCGCCGAGCACCGCCATGAGCTGCCCGGCCGGGCGAACCCGGTGAGCACGGTGACACC
>NZ_JBFAIU010000232.1:0-12184 GCF_040654855.1 Asanoa sp. NPDC050611 | reverse complement strand
CTCTGCGGCGACCGCGCCGCGTCGCCGGTGGTCAACGCGGGCACGCTGTACTGAGGCATGGCCGAGCGCAAGAAGCTGCTGCTGCGGCTCGACCCGGCGGCGGTCGCGCGGCTGCGGGTCCGCAGCCGCTCGCTGCTGGCGTCGTTGGTGCGCCCGCACCGGCGCGCGCTGGCCGCCACGGTCGGGTTGCTGCTGCTGCAGAGCACCGCCGGGATGGCCGGCCCGTTGCTGGTCATGTTCGCGATCGACCGCGGGATCCCACCCCTGCGCGACGGGGACCCGACCGTGCTGGTCGGCGTCGGCCTGGCGTTCGTCCTCGCGGCCCTCGCCGAGTACTTCGGGAAACGCGGGTTCCTGCGCCTGTCGGCGCGGATCGGCCAGGACGTGCTGCGTGACCTGCGGCAACGGGTGTACGACCACTTCCAGCGGCTGTCGATCGGCTTCCACGAGCGCTACACGTCCGGCCGGATGGTGGCCCGCCTGACCAGCGACATGGACTCGATCAGCGAACTGGTCGACGGCGGCATCGACGACCTGGTGCTGGCCGGCCTGTCGGTGGTGTCGGTCGCCGGCGTGCTGCTCTGGCTCGACCCGCCGCTGGCGCTCGTGACGCTGCTGACGTTCCCGTTCCTGCTGTGGCTGTCGCGCTGGTTCGCGCTGGCGTCGGCGGTCGCCTACCGGCGCACGCGCGAGGCGGTCGCGCTCGTGATCGTCCACTTCGTCGAGTCGCTCGGCGGCATCCGTGCCGTGCAGGCGTTCCGCCGCGAGCCGCGTAACCAGCAGATCTTCGACGTGCTCAACGACGACTACCGCGTCGCCAACCTCCGGGCGTTCCGGCTGATCGCGGTGTACTCGCCGAGCATCAAGCTGATCGGCAACCTGGCGATCGCCGGCGTGCTGACGTTCGGCGGGTGGCAGGTGCTGCACGGCCGGACGGCGATCGGCGTGCTGGCCGCGTTCCTGCTCTACCTGCGCCGGTTCTTCGAGCCGATGCAGGAGCTGAGCCAGTTCTACAACGCGCTGCAGTCGGCGACCGCGGCGCTGGAGAAGCTCGCGGGCGTGCTGGACGAGCGGCCGGCGGTGCCGGAGCCGGCCCGGCCGACCCCGCTGCCGCCGGCCGAGGGTGGGCGCGCGATCGCCTTCCAGGGGGTGACGTTCGGCTACCGGGACGGTCCGCCGGTGCTGAGCGACCTGTGCCTCGAGATCCCCGCGGGTCAGATCGTCGCGCTGGTGGGGGCCACCGGCGCCGGGAAGTCCACAGTGGCCAAGCTGGTGGCGCGGTTCTACGACCCGGTCGCGGGCACGGTCCGGCTGGACGGGGTCGACCTGCGCGAGGTGGGCGACGCCGAGCTGCGCCGGGCCGTGGTGATGGTGACGCAGGAGAACCACCTGTTCGCGGGCACGGTCGCCGACAACCTGCGGTTCGGCCGCCCCGACGCGACCGACGCGGAGCTGGTGACTGCGGCCCGGGCGATCGGGGCACACGACTTCATCGCCGCGCTCCCCGAGGGCTACGGGACGGACGTACACCGTCGTGGTGGCCGCCTGTCCGCCGGGCAACGCCAGCTGGTCGCCTTCGCCCGCGCCTTCCTGTCGGACCCCGGCGTCCTGATCCTGGACGAGGCCACGTCTTCGCTCGACGTGCCGACGGAGCGCCTCGTCCAGCGGGCGTTGCGGACGATCCTGCGACAACGGACGGCCCTCGTGATCGCCCACCGCCTCTCCACGGTCGAGATCGCCGACCGGGTCCTGGTCATCGACGACGGCCGCGTGGTCGAGGACGGCCCGCCCTCGCGCCTCATCACCGGCGGCGGCCGGTACGCCACCCTCCACACCCAGTGGCGCGACTCGCTGCTCTGACAACCGGCTGGGCGGTAGCTGGCAGAGGGGTGTGAGTTTGGCCCGATAGCTGGGCATTCCCGCAAAAAGTACGGATCCTGAGTTGGGACAACTCGGGGAGGCACCGATGGCGAGGTGGACGCGGCTGGCGATCGGGGCCGGCGTGGTGGGGCTGCTGGTGGCCGCCGCGGCTCTGCCGCTCGGCCTGGTCGGCGGGTTCGTGGCCACCCGGGTCGCGCTCGCGACCACCGACCTGCCGGCCGCCCTCGCCCAGCCGACCGTGCCACAGGCGTCGAGGCTCTACGCCGCCGACGGGAAGACGCTGGTCACCACGTTCGCCGACCTCAACCGCACCGACGTCGCCCTCGATGCCGTCGCGCCCGTGATGCGGCAGGCGATGGTCGCCGCCGAGGACACCCGTTTCTACGAGCACGGCGCCGTCGACGTACGCAGCGTCCTGCGGGCTCTGGTCGCGAACGGGCGCAGCGGCGAGACCGAGCAGGGCGCATCCACGCTGACCATGCAGTATGTCCGAAATGTGCTGAAGACCGACCCCAAGGCCACGCAGGCCGAGCGGGACGCCGCCACCGCCGACGACTTCGGGCGCAAGGTCCAGGAGATGCGGTACGCGGTCGCGGTCGAGGACGCCCTGAGCAAGGACGAGATCCTCACCCGCTACCTCAACATCGTCTACTTCGGCGCGGGCGCCTACGGGATCTCCGCCGCCGCGCAGACCTACTTCTCCACCACCCCCGACAAGCTCACCCTCCCCCAGGCCGCCCTGCTCGCCGGCCTGGTCCAGTCGCCGGACGCGTACGACCCGATCCACGGCGACAAGGCCGCCGCACAGGAGCGCCGCGGGTACGTGCTCGACTCGCTGGTCAAGGCCGGCGACGTCAGCCAGGCCGACGCCGACCACGCGAAGGCCGCCCCGCTCGGCCTGCGCCCCGGCGCCGTGCCGAACGGCTGCACCGCGGCCCGACCCGAGAACGCCCGGTTCTTCTGCGACTACTTCGTCTCCTGGTGGCAGCGGCAGAAGGCGTTCGGCGAGACGCCGCAGCAGCGCCTGGCCGCCCTGCGCGACGGCGGCTACGAGATCGTGCTCTCGCTGGACCCCAAGGTGCAGGCGACCGCGACCAAGGCGGCCACCGACGTGTACGACTACGACGACCCGAAGGCCCTGCCGATCGCCGCCGTGCAGCCGGGCACCGGCCGCGTGCTGGCGCTGGCCGTCAACCGGCACTACAGCCTGGCCAAGAAGCCCGGTGACACGGTCGACCAACTGGTCGCCGGCGGCGACTCCGTGACCGGCTACCAGGCAGGCTCGACGTTCAAGCTGTTCACCATGCTGGCCGCGCTGGAGGCGGGCTACACCCTCGACACGGGCTTCGACGCGCCGAGCCAGTTGCGCACCCACTGGGCCGACGGCGGCCCGGCCTCCTGCGCCGGCTTCTACTGCCCGCGTAACGACAATCCAGAGTGGATGGACGGCTACCGGACGATGTGGACCGGCTTCGGTCGCTCCGTAAACACCTACTTCGTGCACCTGGAGGAGCAGGTCGGCGCGGCCAAGGCCGTGGAGATGGCGCAGCGGCTCGGCATCACGTTCCGCGCGAAGTCCGACGCCGACCGGGCCGCGAACGACGCGGACGACTGGGGCTCGTTCACCCTGGGCGTCGCCGACACCACGCCGCTGGACCTGGCCAACGCGTACGCGACCATCGCCGCCGACGGCACGTACTGCACGCCGCTGCCGGTCAAGGGCATCACCGACGCGACCGGCCACAAGGTCGCGGCCGCGGACCCGACGTGCCGGAAGGTGCTCGAGCCCGACATCGCCCGTGCGGCCGTGGACGCCGCCCGCTGCCCGGTCGGCCAGGCCGGCGCGTTCGGCCAGTGCGACGGCGGCACCGCCACCGAGGTGTCCACAATGCTCGACGGCCGGCCGGTCGCGGGCAAGACCGGCAGCGCGGAAGGCAACGCCACCGAGTCGTTCGTGGGCTTCACCCCGCAGGTCGCGGCGGCCGGCATCGCGGCCAACCCGAGCCACCCCGCCGACGGGGTCGGCGGTGCCGTGCAGGTGGACGTCATCGCGGCCGTGACCGACGTGCTCGAACGCGCCGTCACCGGCCAACCCGAGAAGCCTTTCGCCGCGCCGACCCCGGCCCTGGCCTTCGAAAACGGCTCGAACCCGGCGGTACCCTGGCCACATGACGGATACGGCAGGCAGCAGGCGCGCCGGTATCCCTGAGAAGCCGTCCCTGGACGGCATCGAGGACACCTGGGCGCGCCGGTGGCAGGAGGCGGGGACGTACGCGTTCGACCGGTCGAAGGCCCGGTCCGACGTATACGCGATCGACACGCCTCCGCCGACCGTATCCGGCGAGCTGCACATGGGCCACGTCTTCTCCTTCACCCACACCGACACCGTGGCCCGGTTCCAGCGCATGCGCGGCAAGATGGTCTTCTATCCGATGGGCTGGGACGACAACGGCCTGCCGACGGAACGCCGCGTGCAGAACGTCTACGGCGTGCGTGGCGACGCCGCGCTGCCGTACGACCCTGACTGGGCTCCGCCGGCCGCGCCGGTCGACGACGCGGCCCGCAAGAACCCGACGGCCATCTCCCGGCGCAACTTCATCGAGCTGTGCGAGCGGCTCACCGTGCAGGACGAGCAGGCCTTCGAGGAGCTGTGGCGCCGGCTCGGGCTGTCGGTGGACTGGTCGCTGACCTACACGACGATCGGGCGGCACGCCCGCACCACGTCGCAGCGGGCGTTCCTGCGCAACCTCGTGCGCGGGGAGGCCTACACCGCCGAGGCGCCGACCCTGTGGGACGTCGGCTTCGGCACCGCGGTCGCACAGGCCGAGCTGGAGGACCGCGAGCGCCCGGGCGCCTACCACAAGCTGCGCTTCCACGGCCCGGGCGACGAGCCGGTCTACATCGACACGACCCGGCCCGAGCTGTTGCCGGCGTGCGTGGCGCTGGTCGCCCACCCCGACGACGAGCGCTACACGCACCTGTTCGGCAGCACCGTGCGCACGCCGGTGTTCGGCGTCGAAGTGCCGGTGCACGCGCACCCGCTCGCCGAGCGGGACAAGGGCACCGGCATCGCGATGGTCTGCACGTTCGGCGACCTGGCCGACGTGACCTGGTGGCGCGAGCTGCGGCTGGACACGCGGGTGGTGATCGGCCGCGACGGGCGGCTGCTGCCCGAGCCGCCGCACGGCGTCGACCCGGAGACCTACGCGCGGCTGGCCGGTCGCACCGTCAACCAGGCCCGCCGGGAGATCGTCACGCTGCTCTCCGACGCGCTCGACCTGATCGGCGAGCCGCGCCCGGTGACCCACCCAGTCAAGTTCTACGAGCGCGGCGACTCGCCCCTGGAGATCGTCTCCACCCGGCAGTGGTACATCCGCAACGGCGGCCGCGACGCCGACCTGCGCGCGGCGCTGCTCGACCGGGGCCGGCAGCTGCACTGGACACCGCCGCACATGCGGCACCGCTACGACCACTGGGTCGGCGGCCTCACCGGCGACTGGCTGGTCAGCCGCCAGCGCTTCTTCGGCGTGCCGATCCCGGTCTGGTACCCGCTCGACGCCGACGGCCGCCCCGACCACGACCATCCGCTGACGCCGACGGAAGACCGCCTCCCCGTCGACCCGTCCTCGGACGTGCCGGTCGGCTACGCCGAGGAGCAGCGCGGCGTGCCGGGCGGGTTCGCCGGCGACCCGGACGTGTTCGACACGTGGGCGACGTCGTCGCTGACCCCGCAGATCATCAGCGGTTGGGAGACCGACCCCGACCTGTTCGCCCGGGTGTTCCCGATGGACCTCCGCCCGCAGGGTCAGGAGATCATCCGCACCTGGCTGTTCGCGTCGGTCGTGCGGGCCCACTTCGAGCACGGCACGCTGCCCTGGCGCGACGCGGTGCTGTCCGGCTGGATCCTCGACCCCGACCGCAAGAAGATGTCCAAGTCCAAGGGCAACGTGGTCACGCCGATGGGCCTGTTGGTCGACAACGGCTCCGACGCGGTGCGCTACTGGGCGGCGAGCGGCCGGCCCGGCACCGACCTGGCGTTCGACCCGGCCCAGATCCGGATCGGGCGTCGGCTGGCCACCAAGATCCTCAACGCCTCGAAGTTCGCGCTCGGCCTCGGCGCCGCGGGCGGCAGCGTCACGGAGCCGCTCGACCGGTCGATGCTCGCGGGCCTGCGCGAGGTGGTCGCCACGGCCACGACCGCATTCGAGGACTACGACCACACCACGGCGCTGCAGGCGGCCGAGTCGTTCTTCTGGCGGTTCTGCGACGACTACATCGAGCTGGTCAAGGAGCGGGCGTACGCCGACACGGCGGCGTCCGCCTCGGCCCGGGCGGCGCTGGCCACGGCGCTGTCGGTGCAGCTGCGGCTGTTCGCGCCGTTCCTGCCGTTCGTGACCGAAGAGGTCTGGTCGTGGTGGCGCTACGGCTCGGTGCACCGCGCACCGTGGCCGACCGTCCACGAGCTGGCCGGCGACGGCACGCCCGAGCTGCTCCGGCTGACCGGCGAGGCGCTCTCCCAGGTCCGCCGCGCCAAGTCGGAACGCAAGGTGTCCATGCGCACCGAAGTGCCGTTGGCCGAGGTGTTGGGGCCCGCCGCCATGCTGGAGGCGTTGGCGCTGGCAGCCGACGATCTGCGCGCGGCAGGGCGCATCGGCAAGCTCGACTTCCTGCCGGACCGCACCACCGAACTGGTCGTCGCTTCCGCGTTCTGAGCTACACGGAAGGCCCGTCCAGATCAGGACGGGCCTTTCTGCTCGGGTCCGCGGTGGGCACGACCGTCGCTCCCGCCAGACACCGCTCCGCTGCGGCGTCCGCGGTGGTGAAGCTCAGAACCACCAGCCCCGGAGGAAGCGGACGCCGAGCAGGATCGTGACGATGCCGGGGCCGGCCGCGAGCGCGGCCGCCGAGACCCGGTAGACCATTCGGTGCCGCATCAGCTCGGCGCCGTTGCCGACGACGACGACGCCCCCCGCCACCATGAACCACGCCCACCAGCGGGGGTCCATCTGGAACAGGTCGAAGTGCCGGGCTTGGAAGGTCAGGCCCAGCAGAACCGCGATCGAGGCCAGCATCGCGAGCGTGCGGTGGAACGACCGGCCCAGCGGGTCGTCGGGGCGCCACCAGTAGCTGCCCGCGATCGCCGCCGCCGGGAGCGCGATCAGCAGTGGCCAGAACCGCGGCACGTCGCCGAACATCAGCATCACGCCGACGGCGAACGCGACCAGGCCGACGTTGCCCAGCGCGTACGCCAGGATGCCGCCACCCCGGGCGAGCGCGACGAAGCCGGCCGCCGCGATCAGCGACGTCGGGATCACCACGAACAGTGACCACCAGCGGAAGTCGTCAGCGGCCTGGGCCAGGATGCTGACCAGCGCGCAGGCGAGCAACGCGATGCCGCCGCCGGCCAGCCAGGGCGCGGCCCGGCCGGCACCCGGCCGCGTCGTCGGTGTCGGGGTCGAGGTCTGCTCGAAGGTCGTGGTCACGTCACCTACTGTGCCGACCCGCGACCCCGCGCACCATCCCGCTAGCCCTACCCGGCCGGGTCAGGCCGGCGGGACCAGGAACGCGATCAGAAGTCGCCCCCGAAGCCGCCACCGAAGTCGCCGCCGCCGCCGAAGTCACCGCCGCCGCCCCAGTCGCCGCCACCACCGAAGTCGCCGCCGCCGCCGTCACCGGCGCCACCACCGTCACCGCCGCCGTCACCGCCGCCGTCGGCACCGCCGTCGTAGCCGGTGCCGTCCTGGAAGCCCTCCTGGTAGCCGGCGTCGTAGCCGTAGCCCGGGTCGGCGAACGCCGGCGAGAACAGCGCGTCGGCGATCAGCAGGCCGGCGAACGCACCACCGGCACCGGCCAGCGCGGGCCGCCACCACGGCTGGGAGTACCAGCCGGACGGCACCGGACGGCCCTGGTAGCGCCCGCCCGGGTAGTAGTACGGCGTCGTGTTGCTCGGCTGCGGGCCGGCGGTGAACCGCTCGCCCTGCACGTCGACGGTCCGCTCCTTGGTGAGCGTGCCCACACCCCGGGCCGACATGAGCTGCGGCAGCTCCGGCCCCGGGTCGATGCCCATCGCGGTGCGGGCCGCGCGGACGTAGGTCAGGCCCTCGAGCGCGGTCTCCCGGGCCAGCTCGTACTGCCGCGTGGAGCGGGCCTGCTCGAGCTGACTGCCCGCGGCCGTGTAGCGCTCGCCCGCGTCGGCCAGCGCCTGGCGTACCGCCGGTTCGGAGCCGTGCAGGTTCATCACCTGCCCGCCGAGCCGCTCGTACCACCGCTGGGCGTCCGCACGGGCGTCCTGCAACTCCCGCTCACGCCGCCCGGCCACCGAGCGCTGGTAGTAGAACACCAGCGCGATGACGATCACCAGAAGCGCGATCAACCACAACCAACCCATGACACGACGGTACCTACCCTTGTCATGTCGCACCTGTTTGGCAGTCTTAGCCGATGGACCTTTCGACGGTGGCCGTAGTGGTCCTCTGCCTCGCCATCGGCGCGGCGGCCGGGTGGTTTGCGGCGCTTTCGCGGTCATCGGCCCGGATTGCCCGACTCGAAGCCACCATCGAATCCGCCCGGGAAGGCGAGGGGCGCCTGGAGCAGTCGATGCGGGCGTTGTCCTTCGAGGCCACCGTGCAGTCGCAGGAGGCCGTGGCCCGGGCGGTCGCCCCGCTGCACGACACGCTCCGCCGCTACGAGCTGCGGGTGGCCGAGTTGGAGCGCGAGCGCGTCGACGCCTACGCCGAGCTGCGCGAGCAGGTCCGGGCCATGTCGACGGTCTCCGGCGAGCTGCGCACCGAGACCAAGCAGCTCGTGGCCGCGCTGCGGGCCCCGCAGGTGCGCGGGCGCTGGGGCGAGCACCAGCTCCGCCGCATCGTCGAGGCGGCCGGCCTGCTGGAGCACTGCGACTTCGCCGAGCAGGTGACGGCCTCGACCGACCATCAGGGCGTACGCCCCGACCTCGTGGTCCGGCTGCACGGAGGGCGCAGCGTCGTGGTCGACGCGAAGGCACCGTTCGACGCCTACCTCACGGCGATGGAGGCCCGCGACGAGCGCTCCCGCGACCAGCATCTCGACGCGCACGCCCGGCAGCTCCGGGCACACGTCGACGGGCTGGCCGCGAAGTCCTACTGGTCGGCGTTCGCCCAGTCCCCCGAGTTCGTCGTGCTGTTCGTGCCGGCCGACCCGTTCCTCGACGTAGCGCTGCAACGCGACCCGACCCTGCTGGAGCACGCGTTCGCCCGCAACGTCGTGCTGGCCACCCCGGCGACGCTGGTCGCGCTGCTGCGCACGGTCGCCTACTCGTGGCGACAGGAGGCGCTGGCCCGCAACGCGGTCTCCGTGCACGAGCTGGCCCGCGAGCTCTACGGCCGGCTGGCGACGCTCGGCGACCACGTCGGCAAGCTCGGCTCCGCGCTCGGCACGGCGGTCACCTCGTACAACCGCGCGGTGGGTTCACTCGAGGCACGGGTCCTGGTCAGCGCCCGCAAGCTGGCCGACCTCGGCGTCTCCGGCGACGACCTGGTCGTGCCGGCGCAGGTGGAGAGCACGCCGCGCCAGCTGCAGGCGCCTGAGCTGATCTAGGGGAACCGCGCCACGGCTGGCGCGCGTCTCATCCCAATGACACACTTCGACGTCATGCGCAGGGTCACGGTGCCGTTGGTGGCAGTGCTGGTCGCGGCGCTCGCCGGTTGCTCGGCGAGCCGGGAGGGTGGCGGCACCGCGCCGACACCGGGAGCGCCGACGTCGCCGACGACGACCGCGCCGGCCCTGCCGCCGAGCCCGTCGCTGTCACTCCCGCAGCCCACGGTCGCGCCGACCGCCCAGCCGCCCGGCCGGGTCCCGTCGCCCCGGCCGGCCAGCCCCCGCCCGTCGGGCGCCAAGACGCCGAAGGTGGTCAACGTGACCGGCACGGTCACGGAGGGCGTGGAGCCGGGCTGCCTGCTGATCGACGGCTACCTGCTGGTCAACGCCCCCACCAGCCTGGTCTACGCGGGCGTACGGGTGAGGCTGACCCTGGAGGTCCGCAGCGACCTGGTCAGCACCTGCCAGCAGGGCACACCGGCCATGATCACGTCGGCGCAGCGGCTTTGAAATTACGACTGTAATGTAAACTGGCGGGGTGAACCTCCTCCGCACCGCCGCGACCTACGAGCGCGGCGTCTGGGTCAGCCTCTTCCGCTGGGTGCTCCGCCGCCCGGACCCGGCCGGCCCCGGCGCCCGCTTCGGCTACAGCGCCACGATGATGCCGGTGCTGCTCGCCTTCATCGGGGTGTCGATCGTGGAGATCCCGATCCTGCATTTCCTGCTGCCCTGGCGGACCGTGCAAATCGTCGTCTTCGCGGTGAGCATCTGGGGCCTGCTCTGGATGGTCGGGCTGCTCGGCGCCGTCCGGGTGCATCCGCACCTGGTCACGGCGGACGGGCTCCGGATCCGTTCGGGCTTCACCGTCGACGCGTTCGTGCCCTGGTCGGCCGTCGCCGAGATCCGCCACCGCAACCGGCCGCTGGAGAAGAGCAAGGGGCTGCAGTTCGCGGAGACCGCCGACGGCGGCCTGGTCGGCAAGGTCGTGGTGCTCGGGCAGACCAACGTCGAGGTGGTGCTCACCGCCCCGGCCGAGGTCGGCCTGTCCCGCGGCCCGGTGACCGAGGTGCACTTCTGGGCCGACGACGCGCGCGCCCTGGTCGCGGCGGCGCGGGCCAACCTGGTGTCAGTCGACTGAGCGGGCCGCCGCCGCGGCCTTCATGTCGCGCTTGAGCTCCTGCGGCAGCGAGAAGGCCAGCCGCTCGTCGACGGTGGTCACCTCGGAGACGTCTTCGAAGCCGCGCTCGACCAGGTGGTCGAGGAGCTGGTCGACCAGGTCCTCGGGGACGCTGGCGCCGGAGGTGACGCCGACCGTGGTGGCGCCGGCCAGCCAGGCGTCGTCGATCTCGCTGGCGTAGTCGACCAGGTAGGCCGCCCGGGCGCCGGCGTCGAGGGCCACCTCGACCAGGCGGACCGAGTTGGACGAGTTGGTCGAGCCGACCACGATCACCACGTCGCAGTCGGGCGCGATCTGCTTGACCACCTGCTGCCGGTTCTGCGTGGCGTAGCAGATGTCGTCGCTCGGCGGCGACTGCAGAAGCGGCAGGCGCTCCTTGAGCCGGCCGACCGTCTCCAGGGTCTCGTCGACCGACAGCGTGGTCTGCGAGAGCCAGACGACCTTGCTGGGGTCGCGCACGGTCACCTTGTCGACACCGTCCGGGCCGTCGACGAGCTGGATGTGCGCCGGCGCCTCGCCGGAGGTGCCGATCACCTCTTCGTGGCCTTCGTGGCCGATGAGCAGGATGTCGTAGTCGTCGGCCGCGAACCGCTTCGCCTCCTGGTGGACCTTGGTCACCAGCGGGCAGGTCGCGTCGATGGCCTTGAGGCTGCGGGCCTTGGCCTGCGCGTAGACCTCGGGCGCGACGCCGTGCGCGGAGAAGATCACCGTGGCGCCCTCGGGCACCTCCTCGTTCTCCTCCACGAAGATCGCGCCGCGGCGCTCCAGGGTGGCCACCACGTGCTTGTTGTGCACGATCTGCTTGCGCACGTAGATGGGCGCGCCGTAGAGGTTGAGCGCCTCTTCCACGGTCTGCACGGCGCGGTCGACGCCGGCGCAGTAGCCGCGCGGGTTGGCCAGGAGCACACGCTTGCGTTCCTCGATCACCCGCCAATCGTACGTGGCGCGCCCGAACGCGGCAGAAAGCCGGCCGCTGCCATCGCCCGACCGGGCCCCCGCCGTAGGGTGGTGCGGTGACCACGCCCGAGCCCAACGGCATCCCGAAGAGCACCGCGGAGGAGCCGTGGCCGGTGCGGGTCGTGAGCCAGAAGATCAGCGGCTGGATCGCCAAGCTGGGCTGGGTCTGGGTCGACGGCCAGGTCGCGCAGATCAGCCGGCGGCCGGGCGCCACCACGGTGTTCCTCACCCTGCGTGACCCCTCCGCCGATCTGAGCCTCACCGTCACCACCAACCGCGACGTGCTCGACATCGGCGCGCCGAACCTGGCCGAGGGCGCCCGGGTCACGCTGCACGCCAAGCCCGACTTCTTCCCCGCCCGGGGCACGCTGAGCCTGCGGGCCGACGAGATCCGCCAGGTCGGGCTCGGTGAGCTGCTCGCCCGGCTCGAGCGGCTGAAGAAGCTGCTGGCCGCCGAGGGGCTGTTCGACCCGCGGCGCAAGCGGCGCCCGCCGTTCCTGCCGAGCCGGATCGGGCTGATCACGGGCCGGGCCTCGGCGGCCGAGCGCGACGTGCTGACCAACGCCAAGCGCCGCTGGCCGGCGGTCGAGTTCC